>NZ_CABSQO010000024.1:0-67604 GCF_902479755.1 uncultured Tissierella sp.
ACATTGTACCATACAGAGGTTGGAGTCCTCAATTTTCATTTAAGTTTACAAAACGAACTTTATATAAAGGAGCTAAAATTATGAACTTGGTCTATAAAGGAAAAACTAAAGATGTTTATGAATTAGAAAATGGAAACTATTTATTAAAATTTAAGGATGATGTGACAGGAACAGATGGAGTATTTGATCCAGGAGCTAATACTGTAGGATTAAGTATAGAAGGAGCAGGTAAAGCAGGGCTTAGATTAACTAAATTCTTCTTCGAGAAATTAAATAATATGGGCATACCAACTCATTACGTAGATGCAGATATAGAAAATGCTACTATGACAGTATTACCTGCAAAGATGTTTGGTAAAGGAGTGGAAGTAATCTGTAGATATAGAGCAGTAGGTAGCTTTATGAGAAGATATGGAATGTACGCAACAGAGGGACAGCCACTGGACGCCTATGTAGAGGTTACTTTAAAGGATGATGATAGAAATGACCCTTTAATAACTGACGAGGGATTAGATATGTTAGGTATAATGACTAAAGAGGAGTATAAAATCTTAGCTGATTTAACTAAGAAGATTAGTCAGGTAGTCAAAGATGAGTTGGCTAAAAAGAACATGGAGTTATATGATATCAAATTTGAATTTGGTAGAGTTGGAGATGATAATCATATAGCCCTAATAGATGAAATATCTGGTGGAAATATGAGGGCTTATAAAGATGGAGAGTATATTGAACCATTAAAGCTAGAAGAATTAATGTTAAAATAATAAAATCCCTAGACAATTTTAATTGTCTAGGGATTTTATTATAGTTCATAGAAAAGTTCTCATAAATCATTCTTTTCAAATACGATTTAGACCTTCAAAAAAACTACCTTAATAATATTTTGATAGACTATTTTAAATCTAAAAACTATTATAATACGGTAAAGTGATATCGTTAACATAAAATTAAAAAATTTAGCATTATTACATATGATGTCTTAAAAGTAGTGTAAAACAAAAATAAAATTAGGGAAATATGTAAATTCGTCCGTATTAAAAAAAATAATTCTAGAATAATATTAGAGGAAGAGGTCGAATGCCATTTTTTGTTACTTTAAGATATATTATATTAGTTCATTTTAAGTTCATATATCTGATTTAATATTGATATATAAAATACCATGGAGGTGTGATATTAGAATGAAACAAAAAAACAAAGGAATTAAGTGGGTTTTAGGAATTGCAGTAATCGCAGCAATTGCAATACTTGTCTTATCAAAGATAAGAGCACCTAAACAGATTGCAGGAGATGAAGTAGAAGTAAAAGCAGGAGATATAAGGACATACTATAGCTTCTCAGGCAGCATAGAAGCGAAAAATAGACAAACCATATTTTCAGATCAAGCTATGCGGATAAAGGAGTTTAAAGTTAAAAAAGGAGATATAGTCAAAAAAGATGATGTGCTATATAGGACTAGTAACGGAGTAAATATAAAATCTGAGATAGATGGGGAAGTTCTTGATATTTTTGTTGAAGAAGATGAACAGCTGATGCCAGGAACTAAGATTGCTGAAATTGTGGACTACAAAGACTTACAGCTAAAAGTAAAGGTAGATGAGTATGACTTAAATGCTATAAAAAAAGACACAAAAGCAAATATAACTATTCATGCTCTAAATAAAGATTTCGAAGGAACTGTTACAGATGTGGCTAAGGAAGGCGTGTATATGAATGGAGTTACTTTCTTTAATACAACTATTTCAATTAAAAATGATGGAGATATTCGAGTAGGTATGAGTGCAGAAGCTAAAGTATTAAATGAAAGTGTAAATAATGCAGCTATACTTCCTATGACTGCAATAAGATTTAGAGATGATAATAGCTCATATGTAAGTATGAAAAAAGATGAAACTATGGAGAATGTAGATATTCAGCTAGGAATCACTGATGGAGTCAATGTAGAGGTCAAATCAGGTATAAATATTGGAGATAAAGTATTTATAGCTAAGAAAGTAACAAATGAATTTGGACCTCCGGGGGGAATTAGAGCAATGCGCTCAGGGGGCGATAATTAATGAATGAAATATTAAAAATAACAGATTTAGATAAGGCCTATTATTTAGGTGATGAGAAATTTTTAGCTCTTAACAAAGTAAGTTTCACGATAAAGAAAGGTGAATTTGTATCTGTTCTTGGTCCATCGGGATCTGGAAAATCAACGCTAATGAATATAATAGGCTGCTTAGATACACCTACTTCTGGCAGCTATATTTTAGCTGGACAGAAAGTCGCAAATTTAAGTGAAAAAGAATTAGCAAGGGTTAGAAATAAAGAAATAGGATTTATATTTCAGTCTTTTCAATTGCTTCCAAGATTGTCTACTCTCCAAAATGTAGAATTGCCTCTAATCTATGCTGGTGTTCCATCTGATGAGAGACGAAAAAGAGCAAAGAAAATCTTAGAAAGGGTAGGGCTGGGGGATAAGTTACCAAATCTGCCAACTCAACTTTCAGGAGGACAGCAACAGAGAGTTGCAATAGCTAGATCAGTTGTAACAGAGCCATCAATATTATTAGCTGATGAGCCTACTGGAGCATTAGATCAAAAAACAGGAGCACAGATAATGGAACTATTCAAAGAATTAAATGAAGAGGGAAGGACAATTGTAATGATTACTCATGATAAGCATATCGCCAGCTATGGCAATAGAATATTAAACATTATCGATGGAAGAATATCTGAAGGTGGTGAAAACAATGCTTAAAGACAGCATAAAGATGTCCTGGAGCAACATCATAAATAACAAAATGCGTTCCTTTTTAACTATTCTTGGGATAATAATTGGGGTTGCTTCCATCATAGCATTGATAACCATAGTTCAAGGAGCTACAAATGAGGTGACTAAACAAGTATCATCTTTAGTGCTGATAAAATAACTATACAAGCTATGGGGACACCTTTAAAGCAAGGACTTAATGAAAGAGATCTAGAATCATTAACAAAAATAGAAAATATTAAAGGGCTATCCCCTACAATAACAGGGAAAACTTCTATTGCAGGAAATGGTATTACAAAAACAGATATTACCGTGGAAGGAAAAAATGAGGTTCATTTCAAAACGAATAAAAAGCTTGTGAAAAATGGTAGAGAATTAAATATATTAGACATAGAGAATAGCAGCCAAGTTGCTATAATAGGAAGTGACATAAATAAGGAACTATTCCTAGGAAAAGAGCCAATAGGTGAAAGTATACTTATAAATGGTTTAACTTTTACTATAGTTGGAGTATTAGATACAGGTAGTGAGTTTGCTTTTTCTTCAACTAATGATGCGATTATCATTCCTTATACTACAGCTATGAAAACATTAGGTAATAGAAATATAACTAATGTAGACGTATATATGGCTGATAGTAATAAATCTGATATTATTATGAAGGATTTAAAACAAGTTTTAAATCAATCATTTAATTATAAAGATAACTCTTACTTTATATTCAATATGGAGGATATAATATCTACTATAGGAGATATTACTGGCATGATGTCACTTCTTCTTGCGGGCATTGCTTCAATATCTTTAGTTGTAGGAGGCATTGGAATAATGAATATGATGTTAGTATCTGTTACGGAGCGTACCTCCGAAATAGGTTTAAGAAAGGCTTTAGGTGCAGAGCCTAATAGTATCCAACTACAATTCATTATTGAAGCAATTTTCCTATCAGTTTTTGGTGGAATAATTGGTCTTATAGTGGGAATGTCTATAGCATATATTGCTTCTATTTATATAGGGTTTAGTTTAACAATTACGATGTCGACAGTAATACTAGCAGTGGGTTTCTCGGCAATAGTAGGTATAATATTTGGATTTATGCCGGCTAAACGTGCAAGTAAATTGAATCCTATAGATGCTTTAAGGAGCTTATAGATTATAAGGTGGTGTAACTATGACTAATATTCTTTTAGTCGACGATAATGAAAAGATAAGAAAACTAATAGAAATATATCTAAAGAAAGAAGGATTTCAAGTTTTCCATGGAGAGAATGGTGAAGAAGCTTTAGATATTCTTGATAATGTAAAAATAGATTTAATCATAGCTGATATAATGATGCCCAAAATGGACGGATATGAGTTAGTGAAAGAACTTAGGGAAGCTGAGTATGATCTGCCAATACTAATGGTAACTGCAAAGGATACTTATCCAGATAAAAAGATGGGATTTGAGTTAGGGGCAGATGATTATATGACAAAGCCAATAAATATGGATGAATTGGTATTAAGAGTCAAAGCTCTACTTCGTCGATCAAAAATTTCTGCAGATAAATATATAAGCATAGGAGATATTGTAATTGACTATGAAAGTCTAGAGGTAAGGACTCCAACAAAAACTATGATTCTACCAAAGAAGGAATTCTATCTGTTATATAAATTATTATCATATCCAAAGAAAATATTTACACGGCAAGAATTAATGGATGATATATGGGGATTTGATAGTGAAGCAGATGAAAGGACCGTAGATGTCCATATAAAAAGAATTAGAGAAAGGTTTAAGGATATTGAAGAATTTGAGATAGTAACCATTAGAGGATTAGGATACAAAGGGGTCCATAAATAATGAAAAAATCAATATATGTTCAATTGGTACTAATCTTTATAGGTGTTTTTATTATAAGCAATATAGTGTCCTCAATATTTATATCTCTAAGTATGGAACAGAATCTGAAGGCACAAGTAGAATCACAGCTTGTTCATACTGTGGAAAAAATAAAGGAAGTATATGAAAATGAAAAAATCTCGATTGAAGATTTAGAAAAACTTTTTCATGACATATATATTAATATAAAATTCATTGATGATGTAGAAAGATATGATTTGAATGAAGAAATGAAATCTGAATTAGAAAAGGAAAAGATCTTAGTATTTAATGGATATGGGCATAAAAAATTCTCTTTTTCTTTGCCAGTAGTCATAGCTAAAGCAGGGGACCATTATATAGTGGCTAAACCTAAGTTAAAAGATATAGGTTTTAATGCGAGAAGTTTCATAATGACTACAAATATAGTCTCTATTGCTATAGGGAGTATTATATTTTTATTTGTAGGAAAGATGATAGTAAAGCCCATTAGAAGATTGACTAAGGCAACAGAAAAGGTTGCAGCAGGTGATTTTAATATAAGCCTTGAGAGCCACAGAAAGGATGAAATAGACACCCTTATATCTAGCTTTAACACTATGGCAAAGAAGTTGAAATCCATAGAAATCCTTAGAAGTGATTTTATATCAAATATTTCTCACGAATTTAAGACCCCTTTAACATCTATACAGGGCTACACAAAACTTCTAAAGGATTGCAATGAGGTAGATAAAAACGAATATATAGATATAATCATTGAAGAAACTAAGAGGCTTTCTATGTTGGCTACAAATATATTGATGTTAAATAAGATTGAAGGTGAGAATGTATCTATTTACATGGAACAATTTTCAATGGACGAGCAAATAAGAAAGGCAATTCTTTTATTAGAGAATAAATGGTCTGATAAAGATATTCAGTTAGAAATAGATTTAGAGAGCGTTGAATATAAGGGAAATCAAAATTTAATGTATCAAGTTTGGATAAATTTAATTGATAATGCTATTAAATTTTCTCCCAATGGTGAAAACATTGAAATTAAATTATATAAGAAACATGGAAAAATTATATTTTCTATCATGGATAATGGAACAGGAATATCTAAAGAAGACCAGGATAGAGTTTTTGAAAAATTTTACAAGGCTGATAAATCAAGGAATACAGAAGGGAATGGTCTTGGTCTTTCTATTGTTAAAAGAATACTCGATATTCATCAAGGAGAAATATCACTAGATAATAGCTTGAAAAAGGGAACAAAGATAATAGTAAAGTTATAGATATAGAGAAGAATAGAGGTAGAAGATTAAGAACTGAGTTATTAATAACTCAGTTTTCAATTGTATTTCGAGTGCCTAAATATTATAATAGAATAAAGACTAATTGGGGAGTGACAATAGAGATGAATATAAGTTATTTAGGAAAGTATATAAAAAAATATAAAAAGCAATTTCTAATAGCTCTTACATTTATAATCCTTGAAACCACAGGAGACTTAATTCAACCTACTATTATGTCAAAGATAATCGATAATGGCGTAAAAAGAGGAGATATGAACTATGTTTTTAAATTAGGAGGATTGATGTTTTTCATGACTGCCTTAGGAGCTACTTTTGCGGTCATTAGAAATATTGTTTCCTCCAAGGTAAGTCAAAGTTTCGGAGCCGATCTTCGAGAGGACTTATATATTAAAATACAAGGATTTTCCTTTGATAATATAGATGGTTTTCAAGATGCTTCTTTAATTACTAGACTTACTAATGATGTAAATCAGATACAAAACTTTTCCCATGGTATGATGAGAATATTCGTAAAGGCTCCAGTTCTTGGAATAGGTTCTGTGATAATGGCATTTTTATTGAATCCTAAAATGGCTCTTATATTATTGGGAGTTGTTCCAATTGTTGTTACTATTATTTCATTAAATTTAAAGGTATCCTACCCAATATTTACCAAAATCCAAAAATCCTTGGATAGAGTCAATGGAGTGATGAGAGAATATCTAGCTGGGATTAGAGTCGTGAAGGCATTTAATAGATTTGAATATGAAAAAATTCGTTTTAGAAAGGTAAATGATGATTTGAAAGATATTACTCTCAAAGGTATGAGAGTAGTTGCAGTATTTAATCCTGTTGTGACTTTAGTGGTTAATATAGGAATTGTTCTAGTTCTATGGTTTGGAGGTCTGAGGGTAAATAGTGGACAAATGGAAGTTGGAAAGATAATGGCCTTTGTAAATTATATGACTCAAGTCCTATTTTCCCTTATAATGATGACAAGGATATTGAATATATTTATCAGGGCTAGAGCTTCTGCTGAGAGAATAGGAGAGGTATTTGAAGCAGAGAATACTATAACTGTTAAAGAAAATCCCATTATATTTAATAATGTAAAGGGAAGATTGGAATTTGAAAATGTATATTTTAAATATTATAGCTCTAGTAGATATGTATTAGAGGACATAAACTTTTTTATAAATCCAGGAGAAACTTTGGCAATTATTGGTTCAACTGGTTCAGGTAAATCTACTTTAATTAACTTGATACCAAGATTTTATGATGTAGATAAAGGAAAGATAAAAATTGATGGTATGGACGTAAAGGATATAGATATCTCCGATTTACGAGAGAAAGTTGGCATAGTTCCCCAAAAAGTTCTATTATTTACAGGTACCATAAAAGATAATATTAGATGGGGAGATGAAAATGCAACAATTGAAGATATAGAAAAGGTTGCAAAAATAGCTAATGCTCATGATTTTATTCTCTCCTTCAATGAAGGATATAATACTTACTTAGGGCAAGGTGGAGTAAATCTATCAGGAGGACAAAAGCAGAGAATATCAATAGCCAGAGCTCTTATAAAAAAGCCAAGTATATTGATTTTAGATGATAGTACATCAGCAGTAGATTTAATTACTGAGAGGAAGATAAGGCAAGGATTGAAGGAGTATCTAAAGGATACTACTACCATATTAATTGCTCAGAGAATAACATCTGTAATGGATGCAGATAAAATTCTTGTACTGGATAGAGGAAAGATAGTTGGTCAAGGAGCACATCAAGAACTTATGAGAAATTGTGAAGTATATAAAGATATTTATTATTCTCAATTAGGAAAGGGGGCAGAAGATTTTGGATCCTAGACAGAGAAGAACAGGCCCCGCAGGCATTGCAGGCCCTGCTAGAGTGTCTGCAGAAAAGGCAAAAGATATAAGTCATACCTTGAGTAGATTATGGAGTTTTTTCAAAGTGGAAAAGAAGGAGCTTTTTATAACTTTTTTATTAATACTTGCTTCTGGACTATTAGGTATATCTGTTCCTTTCTTAATAGGGAAGGCTATAGATGCTATATTTCCGGGAAAGTCCTTAGTAGAATTTGAAAACTTAAGATTTATTATATTGATATTATTATCTGTATATATACTGGATAATGTCCTTACATTCTTGCAAGAATATATTGTTGCAGGGATAGCCCAAAGAATTGTATATAATTTAAGGGAAAAATTATTTGAAAAGCTTCAGTCCTTGCCCATTATGTTCTTCGATATCCATACTCATGGGGAGATTATGAGCAGATTAACTAATGATATTGACAATGTAAGTACTACTATATCTCAAACAACGGTGCAGCTTATGGTATCAGTAGTGAATATAATAGGTTCTTTAGTCATGATGATCTATTTAAGTCCCCTTATGACTATGGCTAGCTTAATAACTGTACCCATGGTATATTTTATGACTAAAGTGATTGCTAGTAAAACAAAGCTATTATTTAGAGAGCAACAAAAAACATTGGGTAGATTAAATGGGCATATTGAAGAATCAATAGCAGGGATTCACGTAGTAAAAGCCTTCAACAATGAAGAGAAAGTAATAGATGAATTTAAAGAACAAAATGATATTTTAAGAGATGTAGGAGTAAAGGCACAGATTTGGTCGGGATATATTATGCCCCTTATGAATGTAATAAATAATTTTGGATTTGGAGTTATAGCTATATTTGGAGGAGCATTAGCTGTAAAAGGAACTATTTCTGTAGGGGTTATAGCTAGTTTTATTTCTTATTCAAAGCAATTTACAAGACCATTAAATGAATTAGCAAATACATTTAATACATTACAATCAGGTATAGCAGGAGCTGAAAGAGTTTTTGAAATACTAGATGAAGAGGAAGAAAGGGAAGATTCTCCTAATGCAATAGTGGGAAAAGAAATAAGAGGAGAAGTAGAATTTAAAAATGTTACATTTGAATATGAAAAGAACGAACCAGTTTTAAAAAATATATCTTTCCAAGTAGAGCCTGGAACCAATATCGCATTAGTGGGACCTACCGGTGCAGGAAAGACTACCATAGTCAATCTTTTAACTGGATTTTACGATATAGATAAAGGTGAGATATTAATAGATGGAGTGAATATTAAAGATTATCAAAAGGATACTTTAAGAAGAATATTCGGTATGGTGCTGCAAGATACTTATCTATTCTCGGGAACTATAAAGGAAAATATAAAATACGGGAAATTAGATGCTACAGATGAGGAGATAGAAAAGGCAGCGATACTCGCAAGAATTGATGATTTTATAAATAAACTGCCAAGTGGATATGAGACATATCTAAATGAAGGAGGAACCAATTTAAGCCAAGGACAAAGACAGCTATTGGCTATATCAAGGGCAATATTATCTAATCCTTCTATACTGATACTGGACGAAGCAACATCCTCTGTAGATACTAGAACAGAATTAAAAATTCAAGAGGCAATGGTAAAACTAATGGAGAATAGAACAACTTTTATTATTGCTCATAGACTTTCTACAATTAAAGATGCAGATATAATTATGGTAATAGACCATGGAGAGATAGTTGAAAAAGGTAGTCATGAAGAACTGCTAGAAAGAAAAGGATATTACTATAATTTATATCAAAGCCAATTTGCCAACGAGAGTATTTAATAAAACAATCTTATAAAGTTGTAAGAAGGAGTATGTTATTTAACATACTCCTTTATTTTACATTATTATGGATATTCATAAGTAATAGGCTAAATGCAACGAAAAATGATATTAAATCAATAAGAAATATAGTTGGTGTATCTTTCATAGAGATAATGAGTGCTGCAAAGATGGATATAAAAATCGAAAGAATAGAGATTTATATACTTGGATCACAAGTGTAATTCACAGATAAACTTTATGTCACATAGAAAAATAATTTAACATATATTGTTATTAAGATTGTAACAAATTGATTTTGTTTAGCTTTCAATCTCAATATAATCTTATGTCATGATAAAATAAGAGAGAGGGAGTATCTAATTATGTATTTTGAAGAAAATACGACTTTAAACAATCAATCGTCCTGCCATGAAAATATGGATATAGAATCAAGTTCCTATGTTATACCAAGGTCTTATAATAATTATCGTTCGAATCGTTCCAATATATATAGAAAACCTTGTCCGTGTAATAATTGGTTTTGGGCATGTTTACCGTGTACTTGTTGCCATTCAGGACCAACAGGTCCACAAGGGTCACAAGGGCCAGAAGGACCGCAGGGGCCACAAGGGTCACAAGGGCCAGAAGGACCGCAAGGACCAGCAGGACCACAAGGGCCAGTAGGACCACAGGGACCGCAGGGGGCACAAGGGCCAGCAGGACCACAGGGACCAGAAGGACCACAGGGGTCAGTAGGACCACAGGGACCAGTAGGACCACAAGGGCCAGAAGGGACACAGGGGCCAGTAGGACCACAGGGACCAGTGGGTCCACAGGGACCAATAGGGCCGCAGGGACCAACAGGACCAGCAGGATTGTCAGGAGGAATAATGGAGGCCTTAGTGAGCAGTTCAACAAGTCCTCAAATAATAATATCAGATGGAGACCCAATATTATTTAATTTTGAGTATTATTCAAATAATATTTCGTATAATTCTGCAACAGGTGAATTCACACTTTCTCCTAATAGAACATATTTAATAAACTGGTCCATTGCAATTGATGGAGTAGATGGAATCCAAACCCCTGTTTTTGCCCTTGAGATAGATGGATCGGAATATGGAGCTTTTGTAAGTCCAATAGTAACTGGAATTATTTCATCTTCGGCAATAATTGAAGTAGGTGCTGCTCCTTCTACCCTAAGGATTGTTAATTTCACTGGTGCCAGTGTCGGACTCTCAATAACAGGACCTCAGGCCAATATTACAATTACTGCATTTGATAATCCAATGCCGTAGATTTTACTCAATATAAGAAGCCTTCACTAACTTAATAGTGGAGGTTTTTTAAATTATGCCTGACATAAGAGTAAACTAGCAGTGATAGGATTCTAAGAGGTCCAATTTTAAATTAAAGTCCAAGACTATTTGAATTCATATTATTTCGAAAAACGCTTGATACAAGGTATATAATAATCAAGAATTAAAACTTTCTGCCCATTATTTTTATGGACTCCAAAACCTTCGTCAATATAGACCTCACATAAAAAATAATTTTTCTAATCAATAATATATCCATTTTCATTAATTCCTTTTTTCTATTTTTTATTTTAGAATTTGACTTAATTGAGTTTTAAGCAGATTGCCGAAATCTCTAATTTCGTGCAAGTTGCTTATACAGTGGCTAAAAAAGGATTCTTTAGAAGCATTTTTTATATAAACTTTATAAATTCTTTATAATTGGATGGTAGATTATATATAGAATTTATAAGGAGGAATTAAAATGACTTTAGAAAAAACTAAAAAAGGACTTACAGGATTTGAAATTAAATTTTTAGCTCTTATATTTATGTTACTTGATCATATTCATTATTTTTTTGAATTTACAGGTAAAGTTCCAGTTATATTTTCGTGGATTGGGAGATTGGCAGCAGGATTGTTTTTGTTTACAATGGTGGAAGGTTATACTCATACGTCGAATAAGAAAAAATACTTTACAAGAATATATTTAATGTCTGTCTTTATGGGAATTGTAAAATATTTAATTCAGATTTTTCCTCAGCTGCAAAGAGGGGATGGATTCTATCCTGCTAATGGTATATTTTCAACCTTTGTAATTTTAATTATTATGTTTATAGGAATAGACTGCATAAGAGAGAAAAAGTTGTTCAAAGGTATTGGCTTAATCTTATTACCATTTATAATAAGCTATAGTTTTTATTTCTTGCCAAAAGCAATGATGCCATATGCTTATTTACTAGTATCTACTCTTATTCCTTCTCCATTATTAGTTGAAGGAGGATTACATTTAATTATAGCGGGCATTATACTATATATATTTAGAGAAAACAGAAAACTGCAAGGTATATCTTATGGAATATTTGTATTAGCTTGGATGTTAGGTTTACCTCTAGCTTATATTAGACCCATTAGCTTAAAGCTTATGTTTACTGATTATTATGAGTGGATGAGTGCTTTTGCATTAATTTTTATATTTTTATATAATGGAGAAAAAGGCAAATCTATGAAGCATTTATTTTATATATTTTATCCTGCACATATATATATATTGTATACTCTGTCTTTCTTATTATATAAATTTATATATTAAAATTGGAGGCAATCATGGAAACAATTCTTATTATCGATGACGAACCAGATATTGTTATGGTAATAAAAGACGTATTGGAAAGTAATGGCTATAATGTATTAACTGCATATAATGGATTTGATGGAATTGAATTATCTAAAAAGAAGCCCGATTTAATAATCCTAGATATTATGATGCCTGATATAGATGGCTTTAACGTATGTAATGCAATTCGTGACAATGTGATTTGTCCCATTTTATTTTTATCCGCAAAAGATTCAGAAGCTGACAAAATAAAGGGTTTAGCTATCGGTGGAGATGATTATATAACAAAGCCTTTTAGTCTAAAAGAGCTGGTTATAAGAGTTAAGGCTCACCTAAGACGAGAAAAAAGATATGTGAATAAAGGACTTGAAAATTGTTTACAATTTAAAAACTTAAAGATAGATATAAAGGGAATGACTGTAAAAATTAATGATGAAGACTTAAATCTTACTAAAAAAGAGTTTGAAATAGTAGAACTCCTAGCTCTTTATCCAGGACAAGTTTTTTCAAAAGAACAAATATATGAAAGAGTCTGGGGATTTGATGGCATGGGATGCACCTCTACTGTTACAGAACATATCAAAAAGATTAGATCTAAAATCTCGGCTATTGAAGAAGATAATCAATATATAGCTACCGTTTGGGGTATTGGCTATAAATGGGATGTAAAATCATGAAAGATAAGAGTTTGAAATATCAATTTATAGTAGCTTTTATAAAGATAATTGTTTTAAGTCTTATCCTATCTATAATAAGCTTTATAATATGGTTTAAAACCTTTGATTATATTCAATACCCAGCTAATTATTACGAAAATCAATTGTCTAGGATTATTTATGAGATTAACGAAAAATATGAAGCTGTTTTAGATAAAAAATTTGAGGGCGAAATGAATAGAATCGTACCAAGTGAAGGAATATTATATCAAGTTTTAGATAATGAGGGGAATTTAATATATGGAAGTATTAAAAATTCTTTAGTCAAAAATAAAAGAAAACTATATGAAAATTTAAATTCTGTTTTAAGATTGGGAAATAATAACTTTGCTAAAGTTGTACCTATTTTTAATAAGGATAATGATATTAAAGGTGCAATTATATTAAAATACCAGCTTAGGAGCACTCCAAAGATAAATAATTATTTACTATATAAATTGAATAATTTGATGATATTTATTCCCTTTTTATATATAGTGGTTTTTACAATATTTTACTCCAAAAAATTGGCTAAAAATCTAGTAAAACCTATTAATCTATTGATGGAAGGATCAGAAAAAATTAAGAATAAGGACTTAGATTTCTCTATAGATTATAAAGAAAATAATGAACTTGGAAGACTTTGTGATGCTTTTGAAGATATGAGGATTAATCTTAAAGATTCTTTAATAAAACAATGGGATTTAGAGGAGAAGAGACAAGAGAGTATAGCAAATATTGCTCATGATTTAAAAACTCCCCTTACTATTATAAATACCTATTCAGAAGCATTAATAGATGGTGCCATTGAGGGAGATAAGTTTAAGGATTATATAGAAGTAATTAAAAGAAATAATGAAAGGGCTTTAGCCTTATTAGAGGATATGAATAAAATATCTAATATTGAAAATCCCAATTTTACTTTACAACCTATAGAGATTAATATTATAGAATTTTTAGAGTTAAAGGAAAAGGATTACAACCTATTATGCCAAGAAAAAGGAGTTTACTTTAAAGTAGATATTATAGATCTAAGAGAAAAAAGATTTATAGATAAATTTGATATTAAATCAATAGAGCAAGTATTAGATAATATTATGTCCAATAGCATTAGATATACAGAGAAGGGTGAGTCTATAAAGCTAAATATCTTATGTAAAGATGATAAAATAAAATTTTCCATCATGGATACTGGAAAAGGTTTTAGTAATGAAGATTTAAAAAATATTTTCAATAAATTTTATAGGGGAGATAAATCTCGTTCATTTACAACGGGACATTCTGGCTTAGGTATGTATATAGCCAAGACTATAGTAGAAAAACATGGTGGAAATATTAAAGCTGAGAATAATAACCCAAAGGGAGGAATTATTGAATTTGATATAAAGCCAATGCAATAATTACACCTATATCCTTATGAGGATATAGGTGTAATTATGATAATAGATCATGGGAGAATAGTGAAAAAAGGCAGTCGTGAGAAATTATTGAATAGAAAAGTATATATTGCTTATATGATAATTTTAGTCTACAAATTCAAATAACTTTTCTACAGTAACTCCAAATATCTTTGCAATATCCATAGCAAGTTTTAAGGAAGGGTTATATTTTCCGTTTTCTAAATGCACGATTGTTTCACGGCGAACACCAACTAATTCTGCAAGTTCACTTTGTTTCATATTTTTATTTTCTCTGTATTCTTTTAAATTGGTTTTTAAAGTGGGCATCTTAGAACCCCTTCCTGTCAAAATGGTGAAATAAAACTGGTTTTAGACTGGTGATTATAAATAATAAAATTAACATAAATAATCCAATCATATCCCTAGAAAGATTTACTTCTTTGTACATCGGAGCTCCTACGAGAATCATCAATATTACTAGTCCTGAAATAGCAACATTTAAGCATATTTGATTTACTTTGCCTAATATCCTTTCAGCCGATTCGTCAACTTTTTCATCTTTTCTTATTAATCCAATAAGACCATAAAATATTAATCCTATATAATAGAATTTTGAGATAATAGGTTCGTATTGTTTGAAACCAAAATTTTCCCTGCTTGCAACATATAAAGTCAATATCCCAAGTATTAGCAATGCTTTTAATCCGTATTGTGTCACTAAATTAATTTTTTTCTTTTCCACAATTATCTCCTCCGTGTTATATATTTATAACCTCTATGTTATAAATATATAACACGGAGGGAAATTAGTCAAGGTTTTTATGTTAAATATTTATAACATTTATAGATCTCCTTACAATAATAGAAAAGACTGTTAGAGTATACTCAAGGCTAAAGTCGTCTATTATTAACTGTTCTCTATTAATAACCTTATAAACTCCATTACCATCTGATATCAAGGAAGATAAGTTCATAGATTGTTTTATCCTAAAATATAAGAGAATGGTTTAAGACCCTTCTCTGTGAAACTATAAAAGTAAATAATATAATGCCACTAATTATAAATACCTTATCTATTTTTATGAACATGATTATATGTTTTACCACTTTCCAATGTCTTACCTCTAGCTTCATATAATTCGCTAACTGTGACTAACTGGAATCCTCTATCTATTAATTCAGGGACAACTTTTTCTACTGCATTTGCAGTGCTTTCATAAAGATCATGCATTAGTATTATATCCCCATCAGTTACATTATCTAAGATACTTTTCACAACTCTATTTGTATCCCGGTACTTCCAGTCTAAGGTGTCTATTGACCAGAGGATCATTGGCATATCCAAAGTTGATTTCAGAGTGTCATCATAAGCTCCATAGGTTGGTCTCATTACTTTTGGTGTGATGGAAATAGTATCAAATATTATATCCTGTGTAGATTTTATTTGCCATTCCACATCTTTTATTGATAGACTTGTTAATTTTTTATGGTTATAGGTATGATTACCAACTTCACTTCCTTCTGCAATCATTCTTTCTAAAATCTCTTTATTATGGGATACTCTATTTCCTAATACAAAGAATGTTCCCACTGAATTATATTTTTCTAAGGTATCCAATATAGGTATAGTAGTTTTCCCATTTGGTCCATCATCAAATGTAAGGGCTACCATTGGCTTCTCTGGATCAATTATCCTAGTTTCTTCCTCTATAATTTCTTTAGGCTTCTCAATGTCATTTTCCTCTACAATTGGATTTAATGGTTCCTCAACTAAATCTTCAAGTTCTTTTTTTAAAAAACCTCTTAAATCCCTATATGAGATCTCTACTTCTTGTTCCCCAAATGACCCTGCAAACAGCTCATATTTCTCGAAAAATAGGATTATGCTATTTTCTTGTACAACAAACTTATCTAAGTTGTCTTTAGCAGAAGCTAGTTTTTCTTTAAAGAGATCTGTTTCTATATACTCCTTATACTCTTCATCATCACTGAAATGATTAATAATTATTTCAGATAACATTGATAAATATTCACCTTTAAATATGTCATCTAATGAAACAAACTCTTCTTTTCCTAAATTGATTACAAAGGTTTGAATTGAATTATTAGGATGAGCATTGTAGCTCATACTCTCCATAATTGAAAACTTTAAGCTTACTATATCATCCTGTGTAATATACATGTCAAAATCTATATTTAACTCGGATTTCAACTTCCTATTGGAGATGTTATTCTCAACTTCTCTATAGAAATTGTCAATATAACCTTGTACCATATCTTTAATGGTACTATCGATTGAGTCTATACCAAATATAGGATAATGTGCAGCAAGTGAAGAATAGTCACCATATTCAATTATAGTTTCAACCTCACCTAAATCTTTTCTTTTTGTTCTTGTTATACTGGTTTGCAATGGAGTATCCATTTCTTCCTCTAGGATTAAATTATCCGAATAGATAGGAGCAGTATCTTTTTTAATATAGTTAATTAGGCTAATTGTAATAAATAGTAAAAGAATGAAACTTAATATTTTCTTCATTATGTCAACCCCCTCTATGTAGTAATATTATAGGGGAAATTGTCGAAGAGCGGTTTACAATTCAGTAACAAAATAGTTTACAATTCAGTAACATTTCAACTTATCTATATTGACAATTATAGGTTACAGGCGTAAACTATAATAAAGGTTACAAATGTAAACTGGAGGGATGAAGATGATATCAAGAATAACTGATTCTGAAGCTGTAGTAATGCGTGTATTGTGGGAGGCAGGTCGTGAGCTTAGTATCACTGATATAAGAAAATCTCTTGAAGAAACCACTGATTGGGAAAGCTCTACAATAAAAACTTTACTTCGTAGGCTCGTAAAAAAAGATGTAGTTCAAGCAACAAAAAGGGAAGTATTTTATTATAAGCCGTTAGTCACAGAGGAAGAATATAATGAATATACGACTCAAGATTTAATTGATAAATTATATAATGGTAGCGCAAAGAACTTAGTAGCATCTCTATTAGATAATAAAAAACTTAATAAAAAGGATATTGAAGAGTTACAGAAGATGTTTAAAGTAGGTGAAAATGATGAATGATGTACTTAGACTAATTCTATCTCTTTCTTTATCAGGAAGTATTTTAGCATTGATATTATTTGCAATTAAACCTTTTATAAAGAATAGGCTATCTAAGTCTATCCAATATTATGTTTGGATTGTAGTGGTATTTAGACTAATCTTACCATTTTCCCTTGAAGAAAGTATTATGAATAGGGTCTTCTACAATAAGAGTATACAAACACAATTACCTTCTAAAAAAGAAATACAATCAATTAGTAACGAAAGCTTTAAACAAAATAATTTCTTTGAGACTCCCAATGTAAAAGAGAATGTAAAAAGTGGAGTTTATAATTTTGATGCCGATCATAATAGAGACTTTAAGGACATGTTTCAGAGACTTAGTTATCATATATTTTACATATATCTATTAGGAGCAATAATTACTTTAACTATTAATACAATAGGTTATCTAAGATTTTTAAATCATCTAAAGCCAAAAAACAAAGATGCTACAGATGAAGAAAATCTACTATTAAATTCTTTAATTAATGGAAAAAATAAAATTCGTTTATTACGAAATCCATTAGTGAGTACTCCCATGCTTATCGGAATATTCAAACCAAGGATTATAATTCCAGATAGAGAATATAATGAAAAGCAGCTAAAGAATATATTGCTCCATGAACTTATCCATCTAAGACGTTTTGATATAATGATAAAATGGGTTATCATGATAGCTAAATCTATTCATTGGTTCAATCCAATGGTACACTTCATTGGAAAGGAAATTAATCATATATGTGAATTATCCTGTGATGAGGCTGTGATCAAGAATTTAAGCAATAAGGAAAAGCAAGAATATGGAGATACTCTGATTTCCATAGTATCTGAGATCCAAAGTTCCTCAGGAAGGCTACAAGCGACAATGAGTGAGGATAAAAACATGTTAAAGGATAGACTTATAGCCATTATGAACTATAATAAAAAGTCTAAAATGGTTATATTTATCTCAGGGATTTTACTTTTAGCTGTTATACTTGGAGGATTATATTTAGGTTCAGGAGTTAGAAAAGATAATTATAATCCTACTAGTAAAATAGAAGAAGAAACTATAACGACTAGTATCCCTACAAAACCGCCATCAATTATAATCACTAACGAAACAGACCTTGAAGCAATAGAAGTGTATACAATACTCAAGACGAAATGGAATGGTATGATTTATGATAGAGCTTCTTTCTATCAAGCAGCTTGGAGTAGTGAGCCAAGTATATTAACAGGTCTCCATAGATTAGTGCCAGAAGAAGAAATTACAGTTGATTTTGGAGATTCCAAACCTGATAATGTAGTAGTAAAGATGGCTTATTTAACAGAAAGTTATATAGAATCTCTATTGCCAATTGTGGATGTTTCTGTAAATCATCATACTAATGGGATTTATAAATTTAAAAATCCCCCTGCATCAGATAGTGATATAGGGACAACGGGTAGAGTATTTAGCATAGAAGCTACTTGGGGAGATAACATTTGTGAGTATGTATTTGCCTCAGATGGAAAGTTTGATAACAATCCAGCAGAAGTAAAATGGATACCAGTTAAACTTGACATGGAAAAATTAGAGGAATTACAAAAAGCTATAGATGATGGAGGGGAAAACAGTTATTTATCTATATCCTTAGAGTTTATAGATTCAATAGGGCATTCCAGTGAGGACGCTAATAGAATTAAAATAGAACATAATATTGATAACAAAGTTATAAGATATGAGTTTGAAGGTCATAATAAGTTCATAGAACTAAGGCTTGTGCAGCCAATTAAAAAAGGAATTGACGGAATATGGGCTGTTGAACTATATAAATTAGAACAAGTATCGGATTAAAAAAACCTCCTGTTTATGCGGGAGGTTTTGGTCATTGAGCTGATTTTAATTCATCACAAAAAATTGTATGAGATTAAGAATCTAATTAGTCGGCTAATATTAAAAAGATATATTTAATATGACAAAATACATATTGACAATTAAGGATTATAGTAGTATTATGAATAATATGCTTAGCCGACTAACTAAAATGGAGGTAGAGAAATGGAGAATATAGATAAAGATTCCTTATATTTTGCTTTCTTGGAAGTGTTGAGATTCCACCATATTCGTACTCACATGCTACTTGATGAAATAGGAATATATCCAGGGCAACCCCCTATGCTTTTTATATTAAGTAAAGAAGGCGGACAGAGCCAAAAAGAATTAGCAGATAAATTAAAAGTAGCTCCTGCTACCATAACGGTAATGCTGAAGAGGATGGAGAAGGCAAATTTAGTGGAGCGTAGACAAGATACAGATGATCAAAGAATATCTAGAGTTTATATTACCGAAAAAGGAAAAAAGATTTGTAAAAAAGCCAAAGATGTGATGTGGAACTTAGAAAAAGAATGTTTTGGAAGTTTTACAGTAGAGGAGAAAGTAATTCTAAGAAGATTATTATTGCAAGTTAGAGATAATCTTCAGGTAAGTAGTGAGAAATAATAAATTGGACTTAGGAGGGAAATATGTTAAAGTTATTTAAAGAATTTAAGCCATTTACTATATCCATAGTAATTATTATAGTGTTGCTTTTATTTCAAGCCAGTACTGAATTAGCTCTTCCTGACTATATGTCAAGTATAGTAAATGTAGGAATACAGCAAAGTGGAATAAAAGATGTAGCACCTGAAGTAATTAGGGCTTCAGAAATGGAAAAGATTAAAATATTTTTAAGTAATAATGAAAAAGTTTTTGTAGATAGTAGCTACAGACTTATAAACAAAGAAAATTTATCAGAAAAAGAATATAAGGATTATTTAGAGAAATATCCTGCTTTAGAAAAACAAGATTTATATATTTTAAATACGAAATCTAAGGAAGACATAGAGGAGATGAATTCCTTTTTAGGTAAATCAATGCTTATTATATGGGGAATTGAAAATGAAGCTCCTCAAGGAATCGCTGCAGAAAATAAAGAGAAGAATCCTTTTGCCAATCTTCCAGAGGGAACAGATCCTTTTATGGTATTAAAGAATTTACCAGAGGAACAGTTTGATGCTATGAAAAGTGATATTGAAGAACAATTTAAAAACCTACCAGAAACTATGATAAACCAATCCGCTATTAACTATGTTAAATCAGAGTATGAGGTTATAGGATTAAATATGAATAAGTTTCAATCTAATTATATTCTATATATAGGCGGAATAATGCTACTAATTGCACTTTTAAGCATGGTAGCATCCATAGGTGTTGGATTTATATCTGCTAGGGTATCTGCTAGTCTAGGCAGAAATTTACGGGATAAGGTATTTAGACAAGTAACTGCATTCTCCAATGGAGAATTTGATGATTTTTCAACTGCTTCATTGATAACCAGAAGTACAAATGATATACAGCAGGTACAAATGTTTAGTATGATGATGCTTAGGATAGTATTTTATGCTCCTATTCTAGGAGTAGGTGGAATTATAAGAGCTCTTAGAACAAATACCTCAATGGCTTGGATAATTGCAGTAGGAGTTATAGCTATCCTTACACTAGTTATAGTTCTCTTTACCATAGCTATGCCAAGATTTAAGAAGCTACAGAAGCTTGTAGATAAGGTTAATCTTGTAATGAGAGAATCACTCAATGGATTGATGGTAATTAGAGCTTTTAATACTCAAAGATTTGAAGAAAAGAAATTTGACAATGCAAATAATGATTTAACA
The DNA here is from genome assembly GCF_902479755.1 of uncultured Tissierella sp. Lineage (NCBI taxonomy): Bacteria > Bacillati > Bacillota > Tissierellia > Tissierellales > Tissierellaceae > Tissierella > uncultured Tissierella sp. Next base: position 21,071 of record NZ_CABSQO010000024.1, read on the forward strand.
AGGACTAATCTTTTTGTATCAAGGGTAATGACTATGATGATGCCTACTATGATGCTTATTATGAATGTCATTATGCTATTAATCATATGGGTAGGAGCACATGAAATAGATAATGGTGTAATACAAGTTGGAGATATGATGGCATTTATGCAATATACAATGCAGATAATCATGTCCTTCCTTATGATATCAATGATCTCAATAATACTTCCAAGAGCTTCCGTATCAGCACAGAGGATTTCAGAAGTATTGGATAAGGAGCTTACAATTAAAGATCCTATAAATTCTAAAGAATTGAATAAAGATATAAAGGGATTATTGGAGTTTAAGAATGTAAGTTTTAAATACCCTGGAGCAGAAGAATATGTTCTTAAAGATATATCTTTTGCGGCAAAACCTGGAGAAACTACAGCCTTTATTGGAAGTACAGGAAGTGGAAAGTCAACTCTTATAAATTTAATACCAAGATTTTATGATGTTACAGAGGGAGAGATTCTTCTTGATGGTATAGACATAAGAAATATAAAACTCCATGATTTAAGAGAAAGAATAGGATATGTTCCTCAAAAGGGTATTTTATTCACAGGAACTATAGAAAGTAATTTAAAATATGGTAGGAATGCTGGTGTTGATGATGAAAATGTCTTAAAGGCTATAGAAATATCACAGGCCAAAGAATTTATAGATGAAAAGGAGAATAAAATTTACTCTGAAATATCTCAAGGAGGAACTAATGTCTCTGGAGGTCAAAGACAAAGACTTTCAATTGCTAGAGCATTAGTTAAAAAACCAGAAATATTTATCTTTGATGATAGTTTTTCAGCTCTAGATTTTAAAACAGATGCTGCTTTAAGAAAGGCAATGGGTGAAGAAATTCAAGATAGAACTATACTAATAGTTGCACAGAGAATTAACACTATAATGAATGCTGAAAATATTGTAGTCTTAGATGAAGGAAGAATAGTTGGTATAGGAACTCACAGTGAACTTTTAAAGAATTGTGATGTTTATAGACAAATTGCCTTGTCCCAGCTATCAGAGGAGGAATTAGCAATATGAGTGAAAGAAATGTAAAAAATCAGAGGCGAGGAGGACCAATGGGTCATGGCCCAATGGGGGGAATGGGAGGTAGATTTGAAAAACCTAAGGATTTCAAAGGGACTTTCTCAAAGCTTCTTAACTATTTAAGACCCTATAAATTAAAACTAATTATAGTTATGATATTTGCTATTGGAAGTACTGCTTTTTCCATAGTAGGACCTAAAATACTTGGTAAGGCTACAACTGAAATATTTGAAGGAATTATATCAAAGATATCCGGAGTAGAAGGCGGAGGAATAGACTTTCAGTATATATTGAATATAATTCTACTTTTAATAGGGCTATATATAATATCTGCATTGTTTTCCTTTATACAAGGACTTATTGTTACAGGCGTAGCACAGAAGGTAAGTTATAATTTAAGGAAGGAAATATCTGAAAAGGTTAATAGACTCCCTCTTAAATATTTTGATGGTGTATCCCATGGTGATGTATTATCAAGGGTCACAAATGATGTAGATACAGTGAGCCAATCATTAAACCAAAGTATGAGTAATATAATAACTTCAGCTACTACTTTAGTTGGTATTCTTATTATGATGCTCTCTATATCTTGGCAAATGACTATTGCAGCTGTACTGATATTGCCTATTTCTATGATTTTGGTCATGACAGTAGTTAAGAAATCTCAAAAATACTTTAGAGCACAGCAAAAGTCTCTTGGTCAAGTTAATGGTCATATAGAAGAAGTTTATGGTGGTCATAATATAATGAAAGCTTTCAATGCAGAAGACGAAGTAATTGAAGAATTTAGTAAGATTAATGGAGAACTTTATAATTCTGCTTGGAAAGCACAATTTCTTTCTGGAATGATGATGCCAATTATGACTTTTATTGGGAATATAGGCTATGTAGCAGTTTCAATTCTAGGTGGATGGTATGCTATTAGAAAGACCATAGAAGTAGGAGATATACTTTCATTTATTCAGTATATAAGAAGTTTTACTCAGCCTATAGCACAGGTTGCACAAATATCCAATGTACTGCAATCTACAGTTGCTGCAGCAGAAAGAGTATTTGAGTTCTTAGGAGAAGATGAAGAAATTAAGGAATCAGAAGTACCTGTTAAACTAGAAGAAGTTGAGGGAAGCGTAACATTTGAGAATGTTAAGTTTGGATATAATGAAGACAAGATAATAATCAATAATTTCTCAGCAGATATAAAACCAGGACAGAAGGTTGCTATAGTAGGACCTACAGGAGCAGGTAAGACTACTATAGTTAAACTTCTAATGAGATTTTATGATTTAAATGAAGGTAGAATACTCATAGATGGTTATGATATAAATGATTTTACGAGAGAAGATCTAAGAGATAATTTTGGCATGGTTCTTCAAGATACATGGTTATTTAGCGGAAGCATAATGGATAATATAAGATATGGTAGATTAGATGCTACAGAGGATGAAGTAATAAGAGCTTCCAAATCTGCATATGCCCATAGATTTATACAGACTTTGCCAGATGGATATAATATGGTAATAAATGAAGAAGCTAATAATATATCTCAAGGACAAAAGCAACTTTTAACCATAGCAAGGGCAATCCTTTCAGATCCTAAGATTCTTATTTTAGATGAAGCAACTTCTTCTGTAGATACTAGGACAGAAGTATTGATACAGAAAGCTATGGAGAATCTTATGAAAGGAAGAACTAGCTTTATAATTGCCCATAGGCTTTCAACTATAAGAGATGCAGATTTGATACTTGTTATGAAAGATGGAGATATTGTAGAGCAAGGTAGCCATGAGGAGCTTTTACAAAAAAGTGGATTCTATGCAGAGCTTTATAATAGTCAGTTTGCAGCTTAAGAAATATTAAATAATAATCACTCTTTAAGGGTATAAATAATACTCTAAGAGTGATTATTTATTTTTAAGGAGTGATTATTATGTTAAAAGTAATAGGTCATATAGCATTTATAATCCTATTTTTATTTATATCATTCTTTGGAATAGGTCCTGTAATATTTGCAGATGGAACTATGAATGAGAGGATAATGAACTTATTAATTATAATATTAGCTTATGGCATATTGATATGGCTATATAGAATTTTTATTAGAAAGATGAGAAAAAAGTAATTATTGGATATTATTTATATTTTTCCAATAAAAAAATATTGCTAAAACCATCTTTTCGGAGTAAAATATTTTTGTCAAATATTAGAGAGGATGGTCTAATGAAATTAATCACATTTAACCCTTTTAGAACGATAGGCATTTCCAAAGTTACTTATATTAAACCTGAAAATATGTTCAAGGAAATAGAGAAGATAAAAGAAGCAGATTATATATTATTTCCTGAATACTGGCAAGTGAATACATTGGTCTATGGACTGAAAAAAAAGATATTTCCAAATATCAGCACATACCAACTTGGGCATAATAAGATTGAGACAACTAGGGCTTTACAAGCTATATTCCCTAAAAATGTACCTTATACACAAATATTAGGTAAGGACAATATAAATATAGAAACAATAGAGGAAGAATTTAGTTATCCATTAGTTGCTAAGGAAATAAAGAATTCTATGGGAAGAGGAGTTTTTCTTGTAGAAGATAGGAAACAACTTAGATATTATATAGATAATAATGAAATTTTATATATTCAGGAAAGACTTCCTATAGACAGAGATATTAGAATAGTCTATGTAGGAAATCAAGTAATAGGTTCCTATTGGAGAATTGCAGGAGAAGGCCAATTTCATAACAATATTGCAAAGGGTGCATCTTATGATTATGATAATGTGCCAGAAGAAGCAATTAAGTTAGTGGAGGATATAGCAAGGGAGTTAAACATAAACCATGCAGGGTTTGATGTAGCAGTAGTTGATGATAGATTATATGTATTGGAATACAATGTAATGTTTGGTAATGAAGGTCTAAGAAATATAGGTGTAGAGGTAGAAAAATATATTCAAGAATATATAAACAATGACCCGGATTTTACACCAAGCAATCCAACATTCCCAAGAGCTTCTTAAAATAGAAATCATTTTAAGGACTTTTTAGAAGGATGTATATTATAGATGCTTTAGATTAAAATATTCAATAATTCATTTAAAGCCTGATAGGGAAATACTCTATCAGATTTTTTGTGCTTTTATTTAAGGTTTTAATAATATATACTGAAGATATAAACTCTGTTTTATATAACTATATTTTAAAATATATTTGTATTAGAAAGGATAATTGAATTGATTGGAATAAATTCTTTAGGAACAGAAAAAATACTTTTAGTAGATGATGAGAAGGATATATTAGATTTGTTAGAGACAACATTGATTAAAGAGGGATTTAAAGAGATATACAAATCTTTATCTGGATATGAGGGCATTGAACTGTGTAAAAAAATAAATCCAGATATAATCGTTCTAGATATAATGCTTCCAGATATTGATGGATTTCAAGTATGCCAATCTTTAAGAGAGATCACTTTATGCCCAATATTATTTTTATCCGCAAAAAATGATGATATAGATAAATTATTGGGTTTAAGTTTGGGTGGAGATGATTATATTACTAAACCATTTAGCCCTAAAGAAGTAGCCTATAGAATAAAGGCACAACTTAGACGGAAAGCATATTTAAATACTATAGAAAATAATATAATTGAATTTGGGCAAATATCCATAAATGAAGGAAAAAAAGAAGTATCAAAAAATGGGCAGGTTTTGTCCTTAACAGCAAAAGAATATCAACTTTTATTATATTTGGCAAAATATCCAAACCATATATTAAGTAAAAAGACTTTATATGAAGCCATATGGGAAGAACCCTACTTCGGTGATGACAATACTATTATGGTCCATATAAGAAAAATAAGAGAAAAAGTTGAAGATATTCCCAGCTCTCCTAAGTATTTATTAACTATAAAAGGACTTGGATACAAATTAAATACTAAGGAGGTATAGGTGGATGAACTGGAAAATAACCTTACGCTTTATCATAACCATAACTATTGTCAATATGATGGTTCTCTTGCTAGTTTTCTCCTCCTTAAATTATTTTTTATATGGACAATATACGCTTTCTAGAAATGCTAGGGATACCAATGAAATCTACTCAACTCCCATGGGAGCAGAAGAATTTGCTTCAGATTTCTTACAATTCATAGAATTTAAAGATGATAATCCTAATGTATCAGAAGAAGGAATTGAAATATTAAAAAAGAATAATGGATGGGTGCAAATACTGGATAACAATGGATATGAAGTATACAGTGATCTTAAACCTGATAATGCTCCTACACACTATTCTCCTGTGGAGATTGTACATGCTTATAAATATAATGGTGTTATAGGAGATTCCAGTATTTTTATAGGCATGATTAAGAATAATGATTTAAAATATAGTTATATAATAGGGCTGCCATATGATTTAGTAGCAAGATATATAATCTATTTTAATTTTTCTAAGATATTTAAATCATATAAACAAGCAATATTTGTAACATTATTTAGTACTTTATTCATAACTATTTTAATAAGTTATTTATTTGGTCGAAAGCTTACAAATCCTTTATTTAAAATAATTAATGGCATTAAAATTTTAGCTAGTGGGGATTATAATGTTTACTATCCTGAAAAAGGCATATATAAGGATATTTGTTCTAGCATAAATAATCTCAGTCTCAAACTAAAAGAAAATAAAATGGAAAAAGAAAATCTAAATAAGATACGAGAAAACTGGATAGAAAATTTTTGTCATGATGTAAAGACTCCTCTTTCATCTATTAAGGGTTATGGAGAAATATTATTAGATGATAATTATATGTCTTCTAATGAGGAAAAGGATAATTATTTGAAAATAATATTAGAGAAAACAGATTATATAGAGAATTTATTAAATGATTTAAAACTAACCTATAAACTGCAAAATAGTTTAATTCCTTTAAAAAGGCAAAAAGTTAATTTAAATGATTTTATGGTAGAAATTATTGTTAATATTTTAAACCATCCATTATATGAGAATAGGAAAGTAAATTTTTCTTATAAAGAAAATCCTGTTTTCATCGACTTAGATACCCATCTTTTTTCTAGGGCAATAAATAATCTAGTATATAATGCACTAATACACAATACTAAAGATACTATTATTGATATATCGACTTCTAATGATAATGGAGTTTGCATTTTAATTGAGGATAATGGTATGGGTATACCTAAAGAAAAACTTGATCATCTATTTGATAGAAATTATAATGATAAACTTTTAAAAGAAAATAAAAAAGGTTCTGGACGAGGCATGATTATATCCAAAGAGATTATTGAAGCTCATGGAGGTACTATTCAAGTTACTAGCCAGCTAGGGCAAGGAACCAAAATAACTATAGTCTTATAAAATAAGTCTTATAAATTAAATAAGGCTTATTTTTTTATACAGATTTAAGGATTAATTAAGGAAGACTAAAAATATACTTAAGGTCCGAATGATAGAGTTGAATTAACAAAAAAATAAAAAGGGGTTTTAAGTATGAATGAATATGTTATAGAAACGAAAAATTTAACGAAACAATTTAGTAATTTTACCGCCGTTAATAAAATTAATTTGAAAGTAGAAAAAGGGCAGATTTATGGATTTTTAGGACCTAACGGTGCTGGAAAATCTACTACAATAAGAATGCTTCTAGGACTTATAAAGCCCACTGAAGGAAAATCCTATTTATTTGGTAAACCTATGGAGAGTCATTCTATAAATCTATTAAGAAAAGTGGGATCTATGGTAGAATCTCCATCTTACTATGGCAATTTAACTGCTAAAGAAAATCTAGAAATAACTAGAAAAATATTAGATGCAGATAAAAAAGAGATAGATAAGGTACTAAAAATTGTAGATTTAACGAAATGGAAAAATGAAAGAGTCAAGAAGTTCTCTTTAGGAATGAAACAAAGACTTGGAATAGCTCAAGCACTGTTGGGAAATAAGGAATTATTGATATTAGATGAGCCTACCAATGGGCTAGATCCTTCTGGAATACATGAGATAAGAGATTTAATAATTAGTCTTCCGGAAATGCTGGGGGTAACTGTACTAATATCCAGTCATATTTTAAGTGAAGTAGAGTTAATGGCTACACAAGTAGGAATTATTAATAAAGGAGAACTCCTTTTTGAAGGACCTCTTAGAGAACTTAAAAATAAAAATCAGTCTGAAATATGTATAGGAGTTTCTCCTATATCAGAGGCAGAAAGGTATCTATTAGATAAAAATTATGAAGTAGATAAAAAGAATGATAGATTATTCTTGAAAAAAGAAGACTTAAATCCTGGGCTGATCAATAAAGAATTAGTTTTTCAAGGCTTTGAAGTTTCACATATTAGTGAAGAAAATAAAAGTTTAGAGAATATTTTCTTAGAGTTAACAGGAGGAATAAAATAATGAAAGTTTTTCTATCCAGTATTAAAAATGAATTTCTCAAGCAGAAAAGAGGATTTACATGGAGCATAGCTGTATTGCTTTCTTTGGGTACTAGTTTTTTGGCTTTTGTAGATGTTTATTTAAGATATGACTATCTTATAAAAAAACAGGTTCTTTTAGACACATGGGAAATCTTATTATTAGAAAATCATTTATCAGCTCTTTGGTTTATTACTTTTCCATTGGCCATTACAACAATATGCTCACTATTATATTATGTAGACTATAAAGATGGAGGTCTAAAATATACTTTAACTTTGCCTATTGGCAAGAATAAATTATATTTTTCTAAATGGATTACTGTAGTAATCTTTAGTATCCTTATGATTATATTAAATATTTTAGGGCTAATACTTGTGGGAAAAATATTAAATTTTCCTGACTCCTTAGATATATATTTATTTTTTAAATATGGCATATATCAATTTGTTGCTCTTCTAGGAGTAATCAGTTTACAACTTTGGTTAAGCTCTCGAACTAACAATATTATAGCTTCACTAGCTCAAGGTTTCGTGGGGATTATTGTATCTTTATTTTTAGCTCAATCTCAACTTATTGCAAGATTTATTCCCTATGCCCACATGCTTTACTCTATACCACTGAAAGGAGAAAATAATTCTATAGCAATACAAGGCGGTATAATTTTTGGGCTGCTATTTCTTTTTATTGGTGTGGTTAATTTTAAAAGAAAAGATATTTTGGAATAAAGGAGAAGATATAATGTTAAAAATGTTACAAATAGAAATATTAAAATTAAAACATTCAAAAGTTTTATGGATTGCCGCTTTGGCTCCTGCATTTGTAGTCTTTCAAGGGGCTTCTAACTTTTTAAGATATTATGACCTATTTACAGAAAAAGGCCAAAATATATGGAGCCAAATATATACACAAAGTGTTATTTTCTATTCCTTCCTATTACTGCCTATATTGATTACTTTGATTATGTCTATTATGGGAAAAGTAGAAAATGATAATGGGGGATGGAAATATGCTTTAACCCTTCCTGTTAAACGAAAGGATATGTATATAAGCAAGTTTATCTTAGGTAGCGGTATAGTTTTCATAAATATACTTGTTTTCATAGTAAGTGTATTAATAGCAGGAAAGATGGTGAAAGCCCCAGGGCCTATTCCCTATGATATGATTATTGGACAGCCTCTTTTATCCTATATAGTATCTTTTCCTATTATGATAATAATTTATATTATAAGTATAAGCTTCTCTCATGTAGGAGTACCATTAGGATTAGGAATAGGTCTTACTCTTCCTGCACTCCTTGTGGCTAATACTAAGTATTGGATATTTTACCCTTGGACCTATCCTGCAATGGCTACTTCTGGAGGAGGATTATTTGAATCAAGTATGCTTATTTATCCCTTCAGTATAGTATTATTTGTTATAGCTTTTGTAATAGGTTTATATAAATTTAAAACTAAGGATATACTTTCATAGATAATACAGTTCTCTTGTTCTAGAATTTTTAGACAAGAGAACTGTATTATTATGTTATACTTAGTGTAATACTATGTATTTTATGAGATAAAGTAATGTGAAGAAGATGAGTAAAGGTTATATAGTATAATATTGAAAAGATTAAAAATATTAGATATAATGAGACGAAAAAGATTATACCAATAGGAGGATATAAAATGATATATGTAATAAATAATAGCAATGATCCTTTTTTTAACCATGCTGCAGAAGAATATCTAATGAATAATTTTAATGAAGAGGTATTTATGTTATGGATAAATAAACCCTCCATATTGATTGGTAGAAATCAAAATACTCTATCTGAGATAAACCTAGACTATGTTAAAGAAAATGATATTATAATAGTTAGAAGATTATCAGGAGGAGGAGCGGTTTATAATGATTTAGGTAATATGAATTTTTCTTTTATTACTTATAGAAATTCTTCAGATGGCCAAGTAAAAAATGGATTTGAAAAGTTTGCAATGCCAGTAATAAATGCTCTTCAATCATTAGGAGTCAATGCTGTATTTACGGGTAGAAATGATATAACAATAGATGGGAAGAAGTTTTCTGGAAATGCCCAATATTTTCAGAAGGACAAGCTTCTTCACCATGGAACTCTTCTATATGATTGTGATATGTCAAAATTATCCCTAGCCCTAAAATCCAAGGCTATAAAATTTGTTGATAAATCAGTAAAATCAGTAGGGGCAAGAGTTACGAATATCGCCGATCATATGAAAGAGAGCATGACACTACTAGAGTTTAGAGAATACCTGAAAAACTATGTAATAAAAACCCATGGTATAGAAACAATATATGAATTTAATGAAAAAGATCTAGAAGAAATTAATAAAATAGTTAGAGAGAGATTTGAAACCTGGGAATGGAATTATGGGAAAAGCCCAAATTATAGATATAAAAATTCTGTTAAATATCCAAGCGGAGTAATTGAATACTATCTAGAGGTTGAAGATGGTAAAATTGAGAATATCTCTATTTATGGGGATTTTTTTGGAGAGAAGAATATACAAGAGTTAGAGGAAAGATTAATAGGGATAAAGCATAGTATAAAAGATTTAGAAAATGTTTTAAATCAAATAAACATAGATGATTACATTAGAGGTTTATCAGTTAAAGAGTTTATTGAAGGGTTACTGGATATAGAATCAAATATGGAGGGATATGTATGCGTTTAAGAAAACCAGAGTGGATTAGAGTAAAGATGCAAGGAGGAACTGTATCAAACAAGGTAAATTCTTTGATATCGGATCTTTCTTTGAATACAGTATGTAATGAGGCAAATTGCCCTAATAGGATGGAATGTTATGAGAGAGGAACTGCTACATTTATGATACTGGGCAGAAATTGTACTAGGAATTGTACTTTCTGTAATGTAACTAGAGAAATGCCAGATAAAGTAAATCCAGATGAGCCTGAAAATGTAGCTAAGGCTGTAGCTAAACTTGGTTTAAGACATGCAGTTATCACATCAGTTACTAGAGATGATTTAGAGGATCAGGGAGCTAACCAATTTGCAAGAGTTGTAGAGGAGATAAGAAAAACTACTCCAAAGGTAACAGTTGAACTACTTATACCAGATATGCAGGGAAATAAAGAATTAATAGATATTATTTTAGATTCAGAGCCAAATATATTGAATCATAATGTAGAAACAGTACCAGAGTTATATGATGAGGTTCGGCCTATGGCAATATTTGAGAGGTCAATAGAATTACTTGATTATGTAAAAAGAACAAGACCAGAGATGAAAACTAAATCAGGTATGATGCTAGGTTTAGGTGAAACTAAGGAACAGGTAATAGATGTATTTAAAAGATTAAGAGAAGTTGATTGTGATATGTTGACATTGGGGCAATATCTACAGCCTACTACAGCTCATATTCCAGTAGTAGAATATATTACCCCAGGGCAGTTTGATGAATATAAAGAGATTGCATTATCTATGGGATTTAAGAGGGTAGCTTCATCACCACTTGTTAGAAGCTCATACTATGCAGAAGACTTCTAGAATATTAGATAAGGTTTAAGGACATTAGGGAGTAAAAGAAATAAAATTATATATTTCTTTTACTCTTTTTAGTTTCCTTATTTTAATCATTTATCTACAGTTTATAAAAGAAATAATCTAAGGTTGAATATAATATATATGTTTTGGAATTTTTATTTAAAAATGAACTAATATTAAGTTAAGGCGTAATACATATATAAAGGAGGATGAAGGCTTGAGAGAAGATATAGATTTGATAATCAATAAGAATAAAACAAAATTATATACTTTTTGCTTTCATCTGTCTAGAAATAAACAAGAGGCTGACGATTTATTTCAAGATACTTGGATAAAAGTATTTTCTAATCTAGATTCCTTTGATGAAAGTAAAAGTTTTGAGGGCTGGCTGTATACTATCGCACTTAATTCCTACAGAGATAAGTATAGAAAAGCAAAACGGTGGTTAAATAGGATAGTGGATTTTACTGATTCTGATGAGAAAAACCGTATATTAGACAATGCCAATTCAATATTAGGACTACCAGAAGAAGAATATCACAAAGAAGAAGAAAGAAAAAGGGTACAAGAAGCAATAAGTAAGTTGAAAGACAAACATAAACTACCTCTAATTCTATATTATTACAGATCACTATCATATAAAGAAATCGCAGAGATATTAGGAGTACCCGAAGGGACAATTAAATCTAGAATAAATACTGCAAAGACAAAGCTAAAAGATATCTTAGAGGAGGATGGATATGGACGATAAAGAATTAGAACAAATATTATTAGAAATAGGCAGGAAGGAAATTCATCCTTCAGAGAATTTAGTAGATGATACAATTGCATTTATAAAAAATAAGAATATTTATTATTTAATATTACTATCAATTATATCGTATATAATAGCCATTTTAGGAATTACTGTTGTAGGGAGTAAATATATTGGACTCGAAGCTACAGTTTCATTGTTATGTATAATACACTTGATAGGTTGCATATCGTCACTTGGAGTAATCATTGTGTTGAGAAACAATAAGGAAGGAGAGATTAATTATGAAAAGTAAAAATTTATTCTGGTTTATTACAGCACTGTGGATAGGTTTTGGAATATTTCCCCTAACTTTAATTGTCTTGAAATTAGGTCATTCACAGGAAATACATGCTAGAGTTCTCTCTTTATTTTTATTAATTCTTGTAGTTCTAGCAATTGTAATCATAGCTATATGTAGATATGTATATAAAGATGCCAAATCTAGGGGAATGGATCCTTATTTATGGATGGCAACAGCAGCATACGTGCCTAATTTTGTAGGATTAATAGTATATCTAGTTATGAGAAAACAATTTAGTATGGGAATTCTAAAATGTACAAATTGTAGTATGGAAATAAAAAGAGATTGGAAATATTGTCCTAATTGCTCACATAGATTGCAAGAAAGAAATTAAAATACTGCCACTGGCAGTATTTTAATTTCTTACACTTTCCCCAAGCTATCTAATATAGTATAATTAATCTACTATTATGAGAGGGACGGTGATGGAGTGATAAAGGAATTAACAGATAAGTATCTTTCTATATGGTGGGAAACAAAGCCTGAACTACATATGCCGACTGAAAAGATCTCCTTTGCTGAAAAAATTAAGAATGAGAAAAAAATAGAATTGTTTAGAAAAGAACTGTTTAGAACATTAAAGAAAATACCGAAGAATGAGAATGAAGAGGAAGATTTAAGAAAAGAAGTATTTGAACTGATAAAGGAAATGGAGATACAGATATCAAATTATGAAGAAAGCATTATAGATTTTTTTATTGATAATGGGTATGGAAATATTACTAGAGAATTTATAGACGAGGTAAAGAAATTTGATTCTCAAATGGAGGTTTATGATATATTTCAAGCTATTAGAAATGTTTGGATTATGAATAGTATACAAATATTATATAATATGGAAGTAAAGCTAACACCTTCCATATTCGCTTATAGCATGTTATATCCATATAGCGATAATTATTTAGATGATGCTAATATTTCAGTTGGAGAAAAGGTAGAGTTTAATAAAAGGTTTAGAGATTGGTTATTAGGAAAAGATAGTGCTCCTTTAAATAATATGGAACAACATATTTACAATCTTGTAAAAAAGATAGAATATGAGTTTCAAAGGAATACTTATTCTGAAGTCTTTGAAAGCCTTCTAGGTATTCATACAGCCCAAGAACAAAGTCTCATACAGCAAAGGGAAAAAACATTACCTTTTGAAAAGAATATAATAGGGATTACCTTTGAAAAGGGAGGTACATCTGTATTAGCTGATGGGTATTTAGTTAGAGGAATATTAGATAGAGTTGAAGCAGAGTTTATGTTTGGTTATGGAGTATTTCTTCAGATAATAGATGATCTACAGGATATAAGGGAAGATTATAATAATAAACATATGACCATATTCTCTCAAATAGCGGATAAGTATAAATTAGATAGACTGATAAATAAGCTGCTAAATTTTATTGATACTTTCTTTAATAATGAAACTACTTTTACCTCTGAAAAAGCAAAGAAATTAAAAAGAGTAATTCAGGATTGTTCTCACATTATGATATTTGAAGCTATATCTAAGAATAAAAGTAGATTCAGTAAAGAATATATAAAGAGAATAGAATCCCATTCTATTGTTAGATTTTCTTATTTCAAAAAAGTTAAGAAAAAGTTTCAAAAAACATTTTCACAAGAAGATATTATTAGAATTTGTAATATGTTGAGTAAGAATGAATTTATAATAAATATATAAATCTAATGATATTGGGCTATTATATTTATATTATAATTTTCAGGATATTTAGGATAAGTAAATAGGGTATAAATAGGTTGTAAACATATATAAGAAATGATATAATAAAAAATAGGTCATGGGGTTGACCTTAACTGCTATATGCTAATAACTCCTACAGATATGGGATATCTGTAGGTTTTTTTATGTCTAATTTTAGGAGGATTGATAACATGGCAACGAGTTTAGGAATCATAATAATATTAGGACTTCTAGCAAATGCAGTGTTCACGAGGATAAAATTGCCAGGACTATTAGGTATGATTATTGCAGGTGTTATTATAGGACCATATGGGCTTAATTGGCTTAGTGAAGACATTATAAAAGTTTCAGCTGATTTTAGAAAGCTTGCGTTAATTATAATACTACTTAGAGGGGGATTTGGAATTAGCAAGGAAGATTTAAAAAAGGTTGGTGCTCCTGCCATAAGGTTAAGTTGTATACCGGGATTATTTGAAGGTTTAGCAATAGCTTATGCAGCTATGAAGATATTTCAATTCAATTTCGTACAAGGAGGCATGCTTGGATTTATAATTGCAGCAGTATCTCCAGCAGTCATCGTGCCTGCAATGCTTAATTTCATGGAAAGAGGACTTGGAGGAGAAAAAGGGATACCCACTCTAATACTGGCTGGAGCTTCAATTGATGATGTTTTTGCTATTACAATTTTTTCTACATTTTTAGGAATATATAGTGGTTCAAAGATTAATATAGGTATGCGGATTTTAAGTATTCCAATATCTATTATTTTAGGAATATTGGCTGGGGTAGTTATAGGAATATTTTTAGTTAAGATATTTAAAAGATATTCTATCAGAGATACGAAAAAGGTATTATATATTATTGGTGCGGGAATTCTTCTTACAGCTTTTGAGGATTTAGTTAAGTCTAAGATAGAAATTGCAGGGCTATTAGGTGTTATGACAATTGGATTTATTATATTTGAATCTATGCCTCATATAGGAAAAAGAATTGCTGTTAAGCTTAATAAAATCTGGGTTTTTGCAGAGATATTATTATTTGTATTGGTAGGTGCCCAGGTAAATATTTGGTTAGCACTTGATACAGGTTTTAAAGGTATGTTATTAATTGTTATAGGATTATTTGCTAGAAGCATAGGAGTAGTATTATCGCTATTAAAAACTAATCTAAATATGAAGGAAAAGATATTTTGTATTATAGCATATATACCAAAGGCAACAGTTCAAGCAGCCATAGGAGCTATTCCATTGTCTCTAGGAGTAGAGTCAGGAGATTTGATTTTATCCATAGCAGTTTTAGCCATTGTTCTCACAGCACCTCTTGGAGCAATAGGTGTTAGCTTAAGCGGAGAGAAATTATTATCATGAAAAAACATTGCCCCTTGATTTTATTAAGGGGTATTTTTCAATTAATAAAAATAAATATAAGCAGCTTACATTCTCAAGACTAGATCATCTACTTTAACGCCTAAAACTTCTGCCAATAAAACTACTTTGTTAAAAGCGGGATTTTTCTTTGTTCCTCGCTCTAATTCTTCAATATAAGATTTAGAGATATGAGTAAATTTTGCTATATCCAATGTAGTATATCCTTTGCTGTTTCTTAGTTCTCTTACCTTTGAACCATTTAGCATAAAAAATCCTCCTCTAAAATATTATATTTAATTATACTTAATATAATCTAAAATTATTATGCAATTCTAAAATCATTAAGTTGTTTTTCTGCACGGTTTTCTATTATGTCCTCTATTTCAAACCAATTTGTTACACGTGTGATATTCGATGGCAAGGGTCCTTTGTTGTAGTTGCAGTCCATAAGGAGCACTTCAAATCCAGAATCAGCCAACTGCATAGCATTTTCATATCGATCTTCTATAAAGATATCACAACTTAAATCCTTTGCAGTGCCAACTTTATTGTGGGAACCTAATAGAGTTAGTGAATCCATTGATATTTTATGATGGGAAAACCATAAATAAGTCACATTTTTCATTCTTTCTTCTCTTGCAGTAACGAAATGAATTTGATGCTGTCTATACAAATTGCTAAGAACTTTTTTGGCACCCTTTCTAATTCTAGCTTCTTGATGTAATGCTTCGCCGTATAAAGCATAAAATAACTCATAAGCTGCCCTATCTACTCCTAAAACCCGATGTATTTCGTATACTGTTACATCCTTAGGTTTGATGTTAGTATTGAAATAGTCATTTACCCTAGGAATCCAATCGTAAGCCTCGGTAATAGTCCCATCAATATCAATACATAAATTTAATCCTTTCATTATTTCGCCTCCTATATTTATATTGTGCTTTAATTATACAATAGAAATATAAAGTCTCTTTTAACATTAAGTTAAGTTTAGGTAAAGAATTGGGGGAATAAATAAAAGTAAATAGACATCTTAAGGCAAAATGATTAGAATATAGATAATAATTTAAAAGAAAAGGAATTATAATACTATGGATTTAATGTACTGGAAGGGATGATCATTTAAATGGGAGTAAGTTTAAGGGAAATATTGGCATCGGATTTTTTCTCAGAAGCTAGAGTATTGGCAGGAAAAGAAGGGCTTGATAGAATAGTTCAAGGTATTTCATCTCAGGATGCGCCTACTGGTGGACAATGGGCTAGGGGAAAAGAGCTGATGCTCTCTACAGGATATTTATTTAAGGGTAATATAGAGTATTTCAAAGAAGTAATAATTGAGGCAAATGAGGCTAATGCAGCAGGTTTAGGCATAAAGGTCGGCAGATATTTAGATGAGATTCCTAAAGAAATTGTAGAGCTATGCGATGAGTTAAAGTTTCCTCTTATTGACTTACCTAAAGATTCTGCATGGATAGAAATAGGAAATGCCATTAATGAAATAGCTATAGATAGATATATAGAAAAATTAACTAGTTTTATTCAGGTATATGGGAATAAAGATCATGATAGAAAAATAAAGGAGATAATAGAAGGATTATATAATAATATAGGAAAGCCAGTGGAAGTATATGATTTTTGCAAAAACAAGATATATTCAACATTTAATAAAAGTATTAAAAATACTAAATTAAGTGATTATGAATTCATATGGAATCCAGATTGCAAACATGAAAAGGAAAGCTTATCTGAAAAATTTCATATGTTTAGAATAGAAAATCTTGAGAATAAGGAAGATAGCTTACGGATAGTTCTCCCAATAGAAATAGATAATATAGTTCTTGCCTATCTTGTAGTTTGGGAAAATCAAGAGAAAAGTGATTACTATGACCTATATACAATAAGGTTGAGCTTTGTCCTTCTACTACATGAATATGGAAGTATATATTTTGAAAATTCTTTTAAGGATAAATTTCAAGATGAATTGATTCGACAAATAATAGAGAGTAACTTTCAGAATGAAACTCAGATAATAAGAAAGGTTCTAGATACTGAGGGGCTATATTTGTGTATAAGCATAAAGCAGTTTAGCCATGAAATAAGTTTATATGATCATAGAGAAAAAATATCTAGATGCATATATAATATTTTTCAAAGAGATGAAATAATCTTTGGATTAGCAGGTAAAGATGAAATAGTTATGCTCTATAAGAAAGATAAGGATATACATAAAACAAATGAATTTATAAAAATAAGTATAAGTCAACTTATTAAATGCTTTGAAAATGAAGTAATAAAAGGAAAGTTTGTAGCAGGAGTTTCTAGAGGCTTTGTAGATATAAAGAATGTGAAAAATAGTTATACTGAGAGTTCCAAGACTATTGATATATCAAGATATATTTACCCTGAATCTAAAGTGGTTCTTTATGATAATCTAGGACCTTTCAAATTTATTAACATAGAAGAATTCAAAAAGGAAAATATGAGTATATATAACGAATATATAAAACCTTTAACATTAGAGGAAGATGGTCAAGAACTGATAATTACTTTGAAAAGCTTTTTAGAATGTAATCAGAACTACTCTTTAACGGCTGAAAAGCTCTTTGTTCATAATAATACAGTAAGATATAGAATAAATAAAATTAAGAATCTAATAGATATGGATAGTGAAGACTCTGTTGAAAGGTTAAAGATAGAGATAGTTTTGAAATTCTTAAAATTGTTTAATTAAATATTTATTTAGAGAAAGCACAGATTCTAAACTGTGCTTTTATTTATTATATAAATCTATAATCATTTAGAAAAATTCACAAAAATTAAAAGAATTTTGGAAATATTAACAAAAAATCTGTTTGCTTTATATATTATAATAAAAAATGTGATAAATATCACAATGACTTATATTGATTATAAAATTTAAAAAATGGAGGAAGAAGACGTGAGAGAGTATTTAGAAGTAGCTAATGATCCAATTTTGTGGGTTATGTGTCTGCCTGTTGTTTTAATAGTAGGTGTACAGGCAATTATATTTACCAAGAAAGCCTTTGAAGCAGGGAAAACAATTAACTTGAAGCGTGAAGATGGTGTTAAAGCATTTAGGATTGGAGCTATTGCAGCAATAGGACCTTCATTAGCTGTGCTTGTAGTAATGCTTGGAATGATGGCGGTAGTTGGAGCACCTATTACTTGGCTGAGGCTATCAATCATAGGATCAGCGCCAGCAGAGCTTGCAGGAGCTGCAATGGGTGCACAGGCAATGGGAGTTGAATTTGGGTCTAGTCAATATGATTTGACAGCATTTGCGTCATCTGTTTGGACTATGACATTAAATGGTATAGGATGGTTATTAGTTGTAGCTTTGTTTGCAGATAAGTTAGATATTGTAAAAGAGAAGGTAACAGGTGGAGATGCTAAGCTTGTAGGTCAAATAGGGACAGGTGCTATTATAGGGGCTTCATCTTTTATTGTTTCAGGGCAAATTATAAGTAAAGGTAATCTTGTGTCTACAAACCTTATAGCGGTATTAGTAGCTACTATAGTTATGATGGTGATGGTGAAACTTTCAGAGAAAGTGAAAGCCTTAAAAGAATGGAATCTAGGAATAGCCATGTTTGTTGCCATGTTCGTTGCAGCATTATTTAAATAATACTAAGGAGTGAAATCTATGGAAAATCGTTCATATGAAGAAACGTTTACTAAAAAGATAATTTCAACTGGAAGATGGACAATATTAACTGCTGTGGTTTTATGTTTT
The DNA here is from genome assembly GCF_902479755.1 of uncultured Tissierella sp. Lineage (NCBI taxonomy): Bacteria > Bacillati > Bacillota > Tissierellia > Tissierellales > Tissierellaceae > Tissierella > uncultured Tissierella sp. Next base: position 40,009 of record NZ_CABSQO010000024.1, read on the forward strand.
TTACCAGCAATATATCTATGGATAAGATATGGAGCAATACCTTCTGTAAAAACTATTTTAACAGGATGGTTCTTAATCGCCTCAATGTATGGAGCCTTCTATATAGTTGAGCCAATTTCCTATTTTCCTATATTAGGATTATCTGGTACTTATATGTCATTCTTATCTGGAAATATAGCGAATGTGAGAGTTCCTGCATCAGCAGTTGCCCAGGACGCTCTAGGGGTTGATGCTGGAAGCCAAGAAGCTGAATTAGTTTCAACTATAAGTATAGCAGGATCAATAATAACAAACTTGATTATAGTTACCATAGGTGCTTTTGCAGGTAATGCTATAATTGGAGCGTTACCTGAATATGTAATAACAGCTTTTGGATTTGTTTTCCCTGCTATTATGGGGGCTTTATTAACGATGTTTGCTCTTAAATTTTACAAATGTGCCATTGTTGGACTAGCAGTTGGGATAATTATCAACATGACACAGCTAGTTCCAGCATGGCTTGCAGTACCACTATGTGTTTTTGTGACTGCATTTGTTGCTATAATTGATTATAAAAAACAGAGATTAAATCAATAGATTATTGTAAGCATAGAAATTAAAATAAATAATTCTGAAATATGAGAAGTAACCATCATATAAGGGACAAAACTGTGAAGTTTTTATATTATTTATTGGTTTGATAATATTATCAGAGGAGGAATATGCTGTGAATTTTAAAGAATGTGCAAAAGAAATTGAGAAAGATATAATTAAATGGAGAAGAGACTTGCATCAAATACCTGAAATTGGACTAGATTTACCTCAAACATCAGACTATGTTCAGATGAGACTTAAAGAGATGGGAATAGAGTATAAAACACTTGTTAATGGTTCAGCTATAGTAGCGTTGATTGGAGAGAAGAATCAAGGAAAGACAATAGCATTAAGAGCTGATATGGATGCACTTCCAATAAAAGAAGAGACCAGTGTGCCTTATTCGTCGAAGAATGGGAATATGCATGCCTGTGGCCATGATTCCCATACAGCAATGTTATTAGGTGCAGCTAAGATATTAAAGGATAATGAACATTTATTAAAAGGAACTGTAAAACTATTATTTCAGCCGGGTGAAGAAGGATTTGCTGGAGCCAAACATATGATAGAAGAAGGTGCTTTAGAAAGTCCTAAGGTAGACAATATAGTAGGCCTTCATATAGGAGCACCTTCCAAAGGTGTTCCAGACGGAAAAGTAATAGTTAATTATGGTAAAACCATGACTTGTTTAGATAAATTCTATTTAAAAATAAAGGGAATAGGGGCTCATGGTGCATATCCAGAGCTAGGAGTTGACCCCGTGACTATATCAGCACAAGTTATAGGAGCCTTACAATGTATTGTAAGTAGAGAAAAAAGTGGCCCAGAGCCTGCAATAATCACTGTTGGAAAGATAAACGGAGGGACGGCTTTTAATATAATACCTGAATTTATAGAAATGGAGGGGACCGCCAGATTTGTAGATCAAGAATTAAGGGAACAAGCAGCAAAGAGGATTGGAGAAATATCTACAGGTATTGCTAAGGCAATGAGGGGTGACTGCGAATATGAATATGAATTTGGATATCCACCACTTATAAACTCAAAAGAAATTACAGAAAAGTTTATAAAATCTGCTCAGAAAATAGTTGGAAGTGAAAACATAATAGAAATGGAAAGACCTATTATGGGTGGAGAAGACATGGCATTTTTCTTACAAGAAGTTCCTGGCACTTTCTTCTTCTTAGCTTCAAGCGAATATGACTCAGAGGGGAACTTTATCTCATCCCATAATCCAAAATTTAATATAGCAGAAGATGTTTTGCATATTGGAACTGCCTTATTTGTTCAAACAGTATTTGATTTTCTGAATATATAATCATTATGATTTAATTTTAATAAGATTAATAGAAGTCACCTATAGAGTATTCCTTAATAGATACTTTAAGGTGACTTTTTTATAAGGAATAGGAAAGTTCTACTTTTGGTCTTTTTTATTTTAAGAAAATACAAAAATAAAAGCAAATAGACATATGATGATAAAATGTTTAGAATATAGATAATGAGATTTTGGAAGAAAAGAGATGGAAACTGCCATGAAAGATATTAAAGTAAAACCAATTAAGAATCCAAATAAGATAATTAGCTATTGGAAAAATGAAAAGTTTACTGTAGCATTGATTGTGTTTTTTGGACTAGTTTTCAATGGAGGAACTGTTCTAGGGCCTATTTATCAAGGAAAATTAATAGACTCTATTTTAAGAGGGGATAGCCTATCTACTTTAATAGTTCTAGGAATTAAGTTTATTGCTATTATTGTTACAATTCAATTAATGCGCTATTTCAAACGTCTCTACATCAGACGCTTTGCTAATAATACCAGTGCTACAATGCGTTTTATGATATACAATAATATTATGAATAAAAGCATTATCCAGCTAGATGATGAAAGTGCTGGAAACTTAATGACACGAGCTATTTCAGATGTAGAATTATGTGTAGAAGGTATGCGTAAATTTACTACAGAGGTATTTGACACAGGTGTACTTATGCTATCCTATTTTATTTCAATGCTCGTATACGATGTAAAAATAACGATTTTAGCATCTATTTTTATTCCAGTTGCTATGATTTTAGCCGAAAAACTTAAAGTAATTATCTATAAATATTCCATTGCATTTCGAACCAAAAGTAGTGAGGTTGCTGATCTTACCTATGGTACTATTGAAAACGCTATTCTTTATCGTGTGAATGGTATTGAAAAGCGAAATCGGGAGAAATACAATATTGAACTGGAGGATTTGCAGAATAAGGCAATTAAAGCTCATATTTTAGAGAATTCTATGCAGCCAATTTATAATGTTATTGCCATGCTAGGGATTATTCTTGTAATCTATCTAGGTGGTACTAAAACAATTGAAGGTAATTGGACTGTAGGAATCTTTTCCGCCTATATATCTATTTTTACTGCAATGGCAGTTAAGGCAAGTAAGGCAGCAAAGCTATTTAATTCTGTACAGAAATCACAGGTATCATGGAAAAGAATTAAACTCTATCTTTCTGAATACCAGACAAAAGATACTACTACCAACATTAAAGAGGACAAAACAAGTCTTATTGTTGATAGCCTTAGTTTTACCTATTCTATTGGAAAAGATAATATTATCGAAGATATCAACTTTGAAGCTAAAGAAGGAGAAATTATCGGTGTAACAGGGCCTATAGCATGTGGTAAAACTACATTGGGAATAGCGCTATTGGGACAATATCCTTATCTTGGAAGTATAAAAGTAGATGGGAAAGAACTTAAATCTTATTCTGAATATGAACGTAGTCAGATGATTTCTTACTTAGGACATAAACCTCAATTGCTTTCAGATACTATTTACAATAATATTACTCTTGGGGAAGATTTAAAAATTAACTCTGTTTTAAGAGATATTTGCTTCGAAGATGATTTAAAAGCTATGCCAGAGGGAGAATCTACTATAGTTGGTAACAATGGAATTCGACTAAGTGGCGGACAACAATCAAGAATAGCCCTTGCTAGAACTTTGGTAAGGAAAAATAAAATAATTATCTTAGATGACCCTTTTTCTGCAGTAGACATGAAAACTGAAGAGAAGATAATTGAAAATTTAAGAAAGAACTATAAAGAGAGTATAATCATTTTGATTTCCCACAGATTGAGTATTTTTGATAAAATAAATAAAATTTTATTGATTAATGATGATAAAAGTGTGAACTATGGTACACATAATGAGTTGATGGAAAGTTCTACATTATATAAATCTATATATGATTTACAAAGCAGTGGAGGTGGTATTGATGAAAAATAATTTAGTAAAGAAATCTATTAAGCATGTAATCAAAGAAAATGTTATATCCGTTGCATTACTTGTAGTTATAATCGTAGGAATAGTTATTACATCATTACTTCCTCCACAGATTTTAAGAAAGATAATTGACCAAAACCTTGTGCCTAGAAATATTGCAGGGCTACTATCTTTAGCTGTTTGGTATCTTGGTATTCTAATGTTTATTGGGATATTTGATTTTGTGAAAGAAGCCATTTTAACTATTCTAGGTCAAAAAATCACCAAGGAAATTCGTATGGAGATGATGGGAAAACTTGAGAAAATAAATGCTATATTTTTTTCTTATAATGGATCTGGTACTGTAGTTTCCCGTTTTACTAATGACGTTGATGCAATTAGTTCTCTATTTACATCTGGCATAGTTAGTATGATAGTTGACTCATTTAAAATTATTGGTATCTTAGGGTCTATCTGGTTCTTTAGCGTGAGGCTTGGGATAATTACTTTGATTTTGTTACCTATTATATTTATTATCATAAGAATATTTCAAAAACGTATGTTAGAGGCACAGATAAAAAATCGTGTGTTGGTAGGAAAGGTAAATAATCATATTTCTGAAAGCTTAAAAAATATAGAGATGATAAAATCCTTTAGCAAGGAAAGTTATATGGAAGAAAATTATAAAACCTATCTGATAGATAACTATAAGACAATGGAAAAGGTTAATTTCTATGACTCAATATTTTCACCAATTATTATGATTATTCGTGCCATAATAATTGCTGTTGTTGTGATATTATCATCTAAAGAATTGGGGTATTTAGGTATATCTTTAGGTATGGTTGCTGCTTCCATTGAATTGATTTCCAATCTCTTTAGTCCTATTCAAGATTTAGGTATGGAGCTTCAAAGTATTCAAGGGGCTATATCAGGAATATATAGGGTTAATGAATTTTATAATGAGCCAGAAGATGATTATAAGGACAGTGAACTTTCTGCCGAATCAATTATATCAAATAGGGAAGAAGTAAGAATATCCTTTAATGATCTTAGCTTTTACTATGAAGAAGAAAGAGACATTTTACAAAATATAAACCTTGAATTTCAGCCACAGGAAAAGGTGACTTTTGTAGGCAGGACAGGGGTCGGGAAATCCACATTATTTAAACTAATACTAGGACTTCTTAAACCGACTGATGGGAGCATAACTATAAATCAAGTTGATGTATATAGCATTCCAAATACTGAAAAAAGGAAAATATTTGGGTATGTGGATCAAAGTTTTCATGCTATAAAAGGTACAGTAGCAGATCAAGTTAGTTTACAGGATGAAAGTATTGCAAGAGAACAGATTGAAGATGCTATAGATTTTGTAGGACTAAGTGATTATGTATTATCCCTAGAAAATGGATATGATACAAATATGGATAACAATCTTTTTTCACAAGGACAGAAACAATTACTGGCTATTGCAAGAGCTATAGTCACTAATCCGCCTATATTACTCCTTGATGAAATAACTGCAAATCTAGATGCAATTACTGAAGAAAAAATAATATCTATATTACAAAAGGTTAGTGATACACGTACTATTTTATCAATATCTCATCGATTACTTTCTATGATTTCTTGTGATACCGTAGTTATTTTAGAAAATGGAAGAGTTAAAAACTCAGGTTCACCAGAATTACTTTTAGAAAATGATGAGTGGTATCGTAGTCATATTGAATTAGAAAAACTAACTTGGAGATGATGAAGAGTTTAAATTGTTAACCTAATTGATTCTTGCAATTATAATGAAAAAACTGCCTGTAGGAGGCAGTTTTTTCATGTACAGCTATATCCTTTTACTGGAGCAGAGTGTCGAAATTTGTTATAATAAATCCATAGATTATTATAACTATTATTGAATTGAGTATAAATTAACTTTATATAAAGGTGGATACCCTAGTGAGAGACAGATTAATTAGTATTGCCTCATTATTAATAATACTATTATTTATTAGTTCAAATTCATACTGTATTGATATTGATAAGATTATAACAATTGGAGGGGAGAAGAATTATCCTCCTTTTGAATATTTAGATAGCGATGGTGAATATAGAGGATTTAATGTAGACTTAATGAAGGCTTTAGCACTGGAAATGGGAGTGGAAATAAAACTAGTTCCAATGGACTGGGTGGATGCTCATATTTCACTACAGAATGGAAGTATAGATGCAATACAGGGCATGAATTATAATGATACTAGACTAGCTATGTATGATTTTTCTAATGAGTATTTGAAAAACTCTCTGGTTTGTTTTGTTAGAAAGGATGAATCTCAAATATTAGGAATAGATAGCCTAAAGGAACGCAGGGTTGCTGTGCAGAGAAGTGACTTTGCTGCATATGCATTAGCAGATCGAGGAGAAATAGAAGTAGTCTTTTTTTCAGATTTAGATATTGCCTTTGAAAAGCTTATTAAAAATGAAGTTGATGCTGTTGTAGGAAATAAGCTTACAGGATTATATATACTTCAGAAAAATAGAAGTATTGATTCAATAAAAATTGTAGGAAATGACATAAGTTTTACATCTTATGGGATGGCATTTAAAAAAGGCAATAAAGAAGTAATGAACGATTTCAATCAAGGATTAGAAAACTTAAAAAAGAAAGGTACATACTATAATATATATGAAAAATGGTTTGGGAAAGAAATAAAACCAGCTTGGAAGGACTTATTGAACATACTTTATGCATTATCACTTATTATTTTTATAGCAATTTTAATAAATCTTTTCTTTATTAGAATTAATAGTATTTTAAAGAAAGAAGTGGAAATGAGGACTGTTGACCTTAAAATAGTAAATGATGAATTAAAGCAAAATCAGCAGATTATAAAAGAGAGTGACAAATATAAAGAACAGATTTTAAATGGTATTGGAAATGGTCTTATAACCTTTGATAAGAATGGAGTCATTACAACTCTAAACAAAAGCTGTGAAAATTTGTTGAATATTAACAGTGAAGAATTTATTGGTATGAGGTATGATGAAGTTGGATTAGAAAATTATATTAATGTCGATCATTTAAGGGAGTGTCTAAAATTTGAAAAACAATTTAGCTTTCAGGAAAAGAGATATTATAAGGATAATAAGGAAAATATATTATCCTATATACTAAAACCATTATTTGATTTAAACAATGAAAATATTGGAGCTGTAATTACATTTAATGATATAACGGAAATCAGCATGCTAAGAAAAAGACTTGCTGAAAATGATAAAATGAATTCTTTGGGCACTCTAATATCAAGAATGTCTCATGAGATAAGAAATCCACTTACATCTATAAAAGCATATATTGATTTATTGCCTATAAAATATGATAATGTAGAGTTTAGAAAAAAGATTACGACTGAGATCCCAACTGAAATTGAACGATTAAATGGATTGCTGACTGACTTAATAGATTATTCTAAACCAAAAAAATTAAAAAAAGAAAATTTTGATATAGTACAGCTGGTTAACCAAATCATCGATATTTTTGCATCTGAAATAGAGAGCAAAGGGATAGACATTAATTATTTGGATAAATCACAAAAATTTTTATATGCTGATATGCAACAAATCAAGCAAATAATAATAAACATTCTTCGCAATAGTATTGATGCTATTAAAGGTGATGGTGTAATCAGAATCGATATGGAGGATAGACAAGAAGAAATAATTTTAAGTATATTGGATAATGGCAGGGGTATTGCCGATGATGATTTTAATAACATATTCGATCCTTTTTTTACTACAAAAGATAATGGTACTGGACTAGGATTAGCAATATGTTATCAATATGCAAAAGAGAATAATGCAAATATTAATATTGACAGTAAATATGGAGAGTGGACAAAGGTAGAATTGATTTTCATGAAATCATAATAATAGGAGAATTAATATGGAAAAAATATTGATTGCTGATGATGAAAAAAATATTTGTGATTCTTTGAAATTTGCACTTGAGGACAGTTATGAAGTATTTACTACTCAAGATGCTAACCAAGTTATGGAAATATTATATAGCGAAAATATAGATGTAGTTTTATTGGATTTAAAAATAGGTAAGATAGATGGAATAACAGTTTTAAAAGATATAAAGAGTAAGCTAAGAAATGTTCAAGTTATTGTGGTGACAGCTTACGGCAGTATTAAATCTTCCATTAATGCCATGAAGGAAGGAGCCTTTCATTATATTACAAAACCTATAGACATGGAAGAACTATATTTATATGTGGAAAAAGCTATAGAGTACAAAAACTTAAATTACTCGCTAACGAATCTTAAAAAGATATTGCATGAAAGATATAGCTTCAAAGAAATTGTAGGAAATTCTGATAAGTTAAGGTTATTTCTTAACAGAGTTGAGAAAGTGATAGATATTGATTCCACAGTATTGATAACTGGTGAAAGTGGTACTGGAAAGGACTTAATTGCTAAAGCATTACATTTTCAAGGAAATAGGAAGGATGAAAATTTTATAGTGGTAAATTGTGCCGCTATTCCAGAGAACCTTCTTGAAAGTGAATTATTTGGATATGAAAAAGGAACTTTTACGGGAGCTGATAAGAAAAAAATAGGTAAAATTCAGCTAGCTAATAATGGAACTTTATTTCTAGATGAAATAGCGGAAATGGATTTACAGCTTCAAGCAAAGATATTGAGAATTGTTGAGGATATGGAGGTCACACCCCTAGGCAGCAATAGACCAGTTAAAATTGATGTAAGAATTGTTGCTGCCACTAATAAGGATTTAGAAGCAGAGGTTAAAAGCGGTAAATTTAGAGAAGATTTATTTTATAGATTGAATGTCATTAATTTAGAAGTGCCACCTTTGAGAGAGCGTAAAGGAGATATCCCTGTTTTACTCAATTATTTTTTAAATAAGTATAATAACAAATTACATAAAGAAGTTGTGGGATTTAGTAAAGATGTTATAGAAACTCTAGAGAAATATAAATTCCCTGGAAATGTAAGAGAACTTGAGAATTTAGTTGAAATGTTAGTAGCATTATCTGATAATAAAATCATTTCAAAAGAGAGCTTGCCTGAGCGATATTATGCTAATACTGACAAAGATTATGATAATAATGACATAAGAATTAGGATAGGAACCAATTTAAAAGAAATTGAAAGAATTGTAATATTAAAGACCTTAGACTATTTTCAAGGGAACAGGCGTATGACAGCAGAGAGCTTGCAGATAAGTGAAAGAAATCTTCAGTATAAAATCAAAGAATATAATATTGTGAAATAAAAGACTTCTGCAACATTTGCACTTTAGTGCAATAATTGCAGAAGTCTTTTTAAAAGATGTAGTTAACGGATGTGATTATTTCAGTGTATTTATATATTATAGCATGGCATGAATGTTGCAATTATACATGTTTAGGTAATTGATTTATTAATTGACTAAGTCAAGAGATTAAAATTAGGAGGATGGTAAAATGTTCAAGTCTAGAAATTTTGTAATTCTTTTAGTTATGGTATTAATACTTAGTTTAGCTATTAGTGGCTGCAAAAGTAAGGATGCATCAAAGGGTTTAGATGACAATGGGGCCGAAGAAGTAATTGAGATTGGATATGGACATGGATTTATGCCTGAAACACCTCATCATAAGGCAGCTATTAAGTTTAAAGAGGAAGTTGAACAAGCAACCAATGGAAAGGTAAAGGTTAACTTGTTCCCATCAGGACAATTAGGAAGTGCAAGGGAGATGTTTGAGGGGTTGCAGATGGGAACTCAAGAGATCGCTTTAGTACCGACAGCTAGAATAAGTGGATTTGCACCTGAACTACAATTATTTGATTTGCCTTTCTTGTTTCCTAATAGGGAAATCGGATATAAGATTATGGATGGAGAAGTTGGTACAGCATTGCTTGATAGCCTGAAAAGTCAAAAAATTAAAGGTGTTGCTTTTTACGAGGATGGATATAAGCATTTTACAGCTAATAAGCCAATATCCGAGCTAGAAGATTTTAAAGGTTTGAAATTTAGAACAATGGAAAGTCCTATTATAATTAATCAGTTTAAAGCTTTAGGAGCTAATCCGACTCCTATTGATTTTGGGGAGTTATATAGTTCATTACAGTTAGGCGTTGTTGACGGACAAGAGAATCCGTTGGTTACAATAGTAAGTTCCAAGTTTTATGAAGTACAAACTAATCTAACTCTTAGTGAGCATGCTTATTTAGGCCATGTACTGATATTTAGTGATGATTGGTACAATAAATTACCTAAAGATATACAAGAAATACTCTATGAAAAGGGTAGAGAGATAGCTAAATGGCAGAGGCAAGCAGTCCAAGAAGAAGAGAAAAATTATTTGCAAACAATTAAAGATGCTGGCGTTAATGTAGTTGAATTATCCCCAGAAGAAAAAGAAAAAATGAAAGAAATAACTTTATCTGTTCATCAAGAATATGTTAAATTATTTGGAAATGAAATTTTAGATAAGACATATGAAGAAATTGAAAAATATAAATAGACAGTTAAATAATTTGAAGGTAGGAGGTCGAAAATGAAATCATTTAATAATATCCTATCAAAGATAGAACAATACTTCATTGGGATACTGCTATTAGTTATAGCTTTCATACTTTTTATTAATGTAGTACTTAGATTTTTTGGTTCTTCTTTGGTGTGGTCAGAAGAAGTGGCACGATATGCTATAGTATGGCTGACATTTGTTGGCTCTAGTGTTTGTGTTTATAAAGGTGCACATATAGGAGTAGATGCTATAATGAATGTTTTAAGTGAGAAGGGTAAGAAAGTTTTACTCCTTATAACAATCCTAATGTCAATTGCATTTACTTTGCTATTTACTTATTTTTCATTTATAATTACAAAAAATGTATTCATTACAAATCAAGTTAGTTCAACTATAAAAGTTCCGATGGTATATGTTTATGGTTCAATGCCTATAGGTGGAATACTTATGTTATTGAGATATACTCAAGAATTCTTTATAAAACTAAAGGGTGGTGAAAGTAAATGACAGTAGCATTATTCGTACTTCTATTTGTCTTTTTATTTACTGGAGCACCAGTATATATTGCAATGTCTTTAGCAAGTGTTCTAGCATTATCTTTTTTCACTCCTATACCTATGGAGGTTGTAGCTCAAAGGATGTTTTCTGGTATTGATAAGTTTTCATTAATGGCTGTCCCATTTTTTATTCTTGCAGCTAATGTAATGAAAGGTGGAGGGATTTCAAAAAGAATACTTAATTTAGCAAGTAAATTAGTAGGACATTTAACGGGTGGACTTGCTATTGCAGTTGTAATATCATGTATGTTCTTTGGAGCAGTTTCGGGTTCAAGCCCTGCAACAGTTGTTGCAATAGGAGGGCTTATGTTACCTGAATTACTTAAAGGAGGATATGGTGAGAAATTTTCACTTGGATTGATCACATCGAGTCCAGCAGTCGCAGTAATTATACCTCCAAGTATAGGTATGATTGTATATGGAACTGTTACAGGAGTATCAGTTGGGGATTTGTTTATAGGAGGTATCGGTCCTGGAATCGTATGGGGATTAGTTGTTATCGCATATTGTTACTTTATTGCAAAGAAGGATAAAGTACCTGTACAGGAGAAAGCATCTTTGAAGGAAATATTAATAGCTTTTAAAGAGGCTGCATGGGCACTAGGAGTTCCTTTTATTATAATAGGAGGTATCTATGGTGGAATATTTACACCAACAGAATCTGCTGTTGTTGCTTCAGTCTATGCTATTTTTGTCGCTATATTTATTTATAAGCAGTTAGATTTTAAGGGGCTATTAGATGAATCCATTGATGCCGCCGTAGGTACAGCACAAGTTATGATATTATTAGCTGCTGCTTCGATATTCTCTTGGATATTGACTAGGCAGCAGATTCCACAGGCCCTCGCAGAGGGTTTGATAGCAATAACTAATTCTAAGGTAACGATATTGTTAATGATGAATATCATACTTTTAGTTGCGGGAATGTTTATAGATCCAGCTTCGGCAACTACTATATTAGCACCATTATTTTTACCTCTAGCAATAAATTATGGTATAGATCCCATACATTTAGGAATAATTATGGTTGTAAATGGTGCCATAGGAATGTTTACACCACCATTTGGATTAAATTTATTTGTAGCAACAGGAGTCTCTAAAGAACCTGTCAGCAAGATTATTTCAGGTATAGTACCATTTGTAATATTATCTTTAATTACCATGGCTATTGTGACATATGTACCACAAGTAACAATGTTTTTTGTTAATACCATGAAATAAATATATAATAATACTAGTTAATAATTTACGACCCTTAGATTAAGACTTTAGTGATTGGACTTTAAAAACGGTTTTGGATTTAGATTTGATCCCAAACCGTTTTTTTATAACGAATATGGGAACCCTCCTTCAAAGACTTCTTTGGAAACCTTTTTTATATGCAATTAATTACTTTTCTTGTATAAAAAATTGATTCAATATATAATTAATCTAAATGAGAAAAAGAGATGACATTGGAGGTAAACAAATGATGAATAATCTGGACAATTATAATAATATATCTTTCGCAAGAGCTGAAACTTCTGTGATAATGGAGGTGTTTCATAGCAATATTTATGGAAATGTCCACGGTGGAGAGCTGATGAAACTTGTAGATATTGCAGCAGGTATGGCAGCAACAAAGCATTGTAAAGGTCAGGTAGTTACTGCTAGAGTGGATGAAGTAGTATTTCATCGTCCGGTGCATGTAGGAAATATAGTTAAATGTATTGGACAGTTAGCTTATGTAGGTAAATCTTCTATGCAAATTATAGTAAATATCTTAGCAAGTAGTATAGAGAATTATAGTGAATGGGAAACAGCATTAACTGCATTTGTTACTATGGTTCATATGGTAGATAATAAATCAGCTAAGGTACCAGAACTGATTGTAACTACGAAAGAAGAGGAAGAAATCTATAAACTGGGAGAGAAAAAGCATAAGGAAATAAAGGAAAAATATATTAAATCAGAAATTATTTGATGTAGATTGCTGGTTAAATCACTTCTTAGGGTATCAATTGATTAACTAGGAGGTGATTTTTTGAGAGATATTAATTATAAGGATTTAAATAGAACTGATAAGATAGAAAGACAAAAAGAAATAGTAAAAGTTTTTTTAAAGTTAGGAAGTCTAGCTTTCGGAGGTCCTGCTGCTCATATTGCGATGATGGAGGAAGAAATAATAGATAAGAGAAAATGGATAACTAGGGAAAAATTTATGGACTTAATTGGAGCAACAAATCTTATACCTGGACCAAATTCAACGGAACTTGCAATTCATCTTGGATATGAAAGAGGAGGATTATTAGGATTATTGTTAGCAGGGACATTTTTTATTTTTCCTGCAATGGTTATAGTTCTATTGTTTGCAATAACCTATGTGAAATATGGTAGTATTCCTCAAGTAGGATCTATACTTTATGGAATGAAGCCTGTTATTATGGCCATTATCTTACAAGCCTTATATAGATTGGGAAAATCAGTAATAAAAAATAAAATTTCTTTAGTCCTTGGATTATTTACGATAGCCGTATATTTATTGGGAATAAAAGAGATACCTTTATTATTTATTTCTGGAATTATTATGATGATTATGCAAAACAAGGAGAAACTCAAAAATAGGATGTTTGGAATAGGAATATTGCCTTTGTATTTAGTATTTTTTATCTTTTTAAAGATAGGCTCAGTTTTATATGGAAGTGGGTATGTACTTTTGGCATTTTTAGAAGCAGAGTTTGTAGAAAAATTAGGACTGCTTACAAATCAGCAATTACTTGATGCAGTTGCAGTAGGTCAATTTACACCGGGGCCAGTATTTACTACAGCTACATTTACAGGATATTTGTTAAGGGGCATACCAGGAGCTATATTGGGCACTATAGGAATATTTCTTCCGTCATTTATACTGGTTTGGGCATTAAATCCTTTAATACCAAAATTAAGAAGTTCTTCTTGGATATCTGGAATGCTGGATGGTATCAATATAGCCTCCTTAGCATTGATGGCTACCGTAAGTTTTAAATTAGGTATATCCTCCTTGACTGATGGATTAGCTATTATAATATTTATAGTATCATTATTTTCTTTGATTAAATTTAAAATAAACTCAGCATGGATTATCGTTGCAGGAGGATTAGTAGGTTGGATAAGTAGTTTGATTTAATGTACAGGAGGTCTAAAAGTGAAAAAGGTATATGAATTTGAAGCTGAAATAAAGAAAGTTCCTGATATTGATGGTGCATATATAGAGATACCCTTTGATGTAAAGGTTGAGTTTGGAAAGGGTCGTGTACCTGTTACTGCTACATTCGATGGAGAACCATATGAGGGCAGTCTTGTGAGGATGAAGACTCCATATCATATAATCGGTATCAGAAAGGATATCCGAGCAAAAATAGGCAAACAACCAGGAGATACGATAAAGGTTACTTTAGTAGAAAGAGATGTAAATAAGAAATAAAATAAATGTAAAACACATATATAAATCAGTGGAGAGGACTCCACTGATTTATATATGCATTCTTTTACTCATCTCTATTTTTATATTCTTTCCCTGAAAAATAAATACAGCTGATAAGGATATAATGCTTAAGGATACACATATTATTGTTGGATATATAATCTTTATCCAACCAAATATCATAAATAAAGCGGGAATTATGCCGAATAATCCATCTATTAAAGCATAAGTAATATAATCTCTTACGCTTAGTTTCATGATCTTTGCTGTTACATACATAACTATCATAGCAGCCACACAAGCAATAGGGATTACGTAGTTTAAGGACCAGCCTCTCCAGCCTGTTTCCCAGTCCCAGAAAATGGCTAACAACGATATAATTGCAACTTGACGTACAATTTTTTTAGGTATATGATATCTTTTTTGTATAATAGAAATTAATCCTAGCCACATACTAAGCAGCCCAAATACTAATAATAGTGGCCAATTTATATCAGAGGGAAAGAGTATATTGATTGCAAAGCTAATTACTACGGCTGCAATAGAAATAAAAATCATTATTTTAATGGCTAGATGACTTTCATAATAAGGAGGTATTCTAGGAAAAATATCCTCATCTTTATGAGTGATATTAGTATGTGGTAAGATATTACCACATAAGGTGCATTTTTCTCGATTTTCCCGTATATAGAGTCGGCAGTGAGTACAATATTGCATGGTATTTTCCTTCTTTCTAAAGATTTGATGTGATTTCAATTTCAACTCCCTTTTGTGAAAGAAACTGAAAAAATGTTTTTTGTATATCGGTTTCTTCAAAGGGTGATGTAAAGCTAATGACAATTCTGTCTTCATAGGTACATAAGGTTATCAGAGGTCTTCTAGCACTGACGCAAATACTAAATTGTCGTATGTAGTTATTAAACTCTGAAGGCATGATGATCTTCCCAATATTTGAAATAGATGATGTTATCTTCCTATCATTTAGCCTATTGGCTATACGAAGAACATAATCCTTAATGGGTAGGGGAATCACCCTTGTAAGTAGATTTTTTTCTAAGGACATAAAGTGATTCAGCTGTTTATCTAACTGCTCCTTGGTCAATCCTTTCTTAAAACTTTCACTTACACTCTGAATTATTTCTTCAAAATCAGGACTGCTATTATTAAATTGATAACTAATATTCATAGTACTAAAGAAATTTCTAGCTGTGGCTGATTCATAGTATTGCCTTAAATTAATCGGAACAGATAAAACCACAGGTCTTTTTTTCTTATTAGCAGGCATTTCCTTATAAATAGAATAAAGGAGTAGGGATGTCATAAATATTGTTAAAGTAGTATTATATTCATGAGCTATATCTAAAACAGCCTTTACGGACATAGACCCTTCAATTAGTTTCATTCTGTTTTCTGCTATTCTATTTCCTTTAATATGATAAGCAGGTCGAGATTTTTCTTTTTTCTCTTTTTTGTTTTTGAGTTTTTGACTAGGATTATCTTCTTTATTATAATTCTTGCCAAAACTATCATCCATCTTTTGACTTATTGATGCTTTGAAGTTTAGTTCAGGTATCCTATCTCCAAATATATCTCCATATCTAATAGTCATATAATGATATATAAGTGTCTCCATAAACCAAATAACACCTGCACCGTCAGTAAGAGAATGAAAAATTTCCACATTTATTCTTTTCCTATAGTAAAATACTCGAATTAATAAGTTTCTTTGATTTTTTATATAAAGAGGAGCACAAAGTGAATTAGACTCTAATTCCACTTTAGGATTAGTATCTGTGGATTCGAAATAGTACCAAAAGGCTCCTCTTCTTAAGACAGATTTATATAGTGGAAAGCTCTCAATAGTTAAATCTAAAGACTTTTGCAAAATCTTTGGATCAACATCTTCATATAATTCACAGGCAAGTCTAAAAACCTTAGTATCCTTATTATTGGCAACTGCAGGAAAAAGTTTTGATGCATTATCAAGTTTAGTCCAATTTACTTCTTTTTGCTGTTTCATAGTACTTCCTCACTTCAATAATTTTTATCATTTAAAAATAAGTTTATAATCTCATAACATTTATCAGTATCATCTGAGCTTAGGGGATTTGAAATAAAGCCATGAAGAGCGTCTTTCATTCTATATATCTTCACATCATTGCCAAACTGTTGCAGCTTTATTCCGTAAGCTTCTCCTTCATCTCTAAGTGGGTCAAATTCTGCTGTAACAATTAATGTCTTAGGCTGATTTGAGAGTTCTTTAGCTAATATTGGTGCTACATATGGATTTAATCTATCCTCCTCATTTTTGACATATAAATCCATATAGTCCTGTATTCGCTTTGAAGTCATTATATAATCTGTTCCATTTTCTTTTACAGACGGATAAGGAGAACTTTCGCTATGATCATAATTTGTAGCAGGATATATTAAAATCTGTTTCTTAGGTAAGAATTCTCCACGATCTCTTGCCATAAGTGAAACTACTGCCGCCAAATTACCTCCAGCACTATCACCGATTAATATAATATCCTCTTGACTGCAACCAAGTATTTCAGGTTGGGAGAAGATCTCCCTAGCAGCATAATAACAATCCTCTACCCCCGCAGGAAAAGGATTTTCTGGAGCTAAACGATAATCTACTGAAATAACAATATGGTTAGTTTTATTAGCCATATTTGCACATACATTGGTATAGGAATCAATATTTCCAGTAACCCATCCACCGCCATGAAAGAAAATCAGAACCTTAGAAAGCGGATTGGCTTTAGGTATAAAAACACGCACTGGAATTTCTCTATCGTCTACCATGATTTTGTGATCCAGCATTTTGTAAATTGGTTCCGATGGCGGATTCAATACATTTAGTATTTTACGATATTGCTTATAATATTTCTTTAAACTTATATGCGGAGCAGATATAATTTTTAGAGCCCATTTTTTTAGATTATTCATATAGTTAAATTCTCCTTATCTAGTACAGATAACTGATATTTACTTATTATATATTATAATACCCATAGTGGGTCAATACTTTTCTTTTATAAAATAAAAAGGTGATCTTATTGACCACCTTCTATAAAAAATATTTTATATAGCATTATTTATGGCTTCTATTAATATCTTTTCTACCTCCCTAGCTACATCTCCGAGATCATCATAGCCTGCCATACCCATTAATATCTCTGGTCTTGCAGTTCCTATTCTTACAGTTCCATCCTTTTCGTATACTACCATTTTACATGGCAGGAAATAACCCATTTCAATATGCTTAGTAAGTACTTCATTAGCCTTATGGGGATTGCAAACTTCCAGAATCATAAAATTATTAGGGAAGTCAATTCCGTGTTCATTCATCTTATCCTTAAAGTTTAATTGCCATAGTACACCAAACTTTTTTTCCTTGAGGCTTTCCGTTATACTCCTTATAGCTTCATCAAAGGATTTATTTGTAACCTTTTCATATCTTAACTCCATTTTAATACACTCTCCTCTAAATAATTGTAAAAGGTATATACCCGCGCAGGGTATATGCTAAACGTTAATTATTATAGAGTTATTTTATCTAATATATAGAATAATATTTATACTATTCTATATTGCTACGCCATTCCTTTAATATTAGGGTACGGGATTTTTGTAATACAGCTGGGTCATTTTCAGCCATTTCTTTAGCCTCTTCATAGGAATTAGCTTTATAGATTACGAGTCCCCCACTATGATCTGTAAAAGGACCTTTAGCAAATATTTTACCTTCATCGATAAATTTTTGAAGATAAGCTTTATGTATGTCTAGTATTTCACTATCTTTTTTTGCATCGATGGTTTCTAATATAGCAGCATATAAAATCATTTTTCTCACTCCTTATAAATTTTTACTGATAGTTTAAATTAGTACTTTACTAAGTATTATACATATAATTTAAATTGTTGATATGTATAATTTCTCTAAAAGATCATTTATAGGGATAGATTATCTTAAGTTTAAATAAGCTAATAGTAGGTAATATGCTATATTTCACAAAATCTTGGGTATAGATAAATACATAGAGAAAAATAGGAGGGGTTATATGAAGAAGGTTATTTTATTTTTAGCAGAGGGTTTTGAAGAAGTAGAAGCCTTAACAGTAGTTGATTATCTTAGAAGAAAGGATATTAACGTAGATACCGTTTCTATTACTGAAGATAATGAAGTAAAGGGAGCACATGAAATTGTAGTTCTTGCAGATAAAACTATAAATGACATTAAAGATATAGATGATTATGATGCTGTAATTATTCCCGGAGGACTACCAGGTGCTACAAATCTTAGGGATAATGATAAAGTGATTGATGTAGTAAAGAAAATCAATGAAAATGGGAAGCTTACAGCTGCTATATGTGCAGGACCAATAGTTCTTGAAAGAGCTGGCATAATAAAAGATAAAGAAATCACATCATATCCAGGGTTTGAGGATGATTTAAAGAATGGAGTTTATATTGAACAAAATGTGGTGAGGGATGGAAGTATCATAACAGCAAGAGGACCAGCATTAGCTGTAGATTTTGCCATAGAGATAATTAAATACTTATTAGGAGAAGAAAAATCCGAGGAATTAAAGAAGGATATATTATATAAAATCTAAAGTTAAATTATAGTAGGGTTATCATGTGGTTGTGGATAATTATTCTATTAGGATATATTCCAGTGATTTATAAATTAAATAGACGAATATCGGCGTTAGAAGATGAAATAAGAGACCTTAAGAAATAACTTAAAATTGGTAACAATAGTTACCGATTTTTTTTGTTTTCAGAGTTATAATAAATTTATACAATGTCGGGAAAGAATTTTAGGAGGAATAAAATGAATAAATATTTTGATATAAAAGATAAAGTATATGACATAACGGAAAAATATCCAGAAACTATAGATATATTTGTAGCCAACGGTTTTGAGCAACTGGGCAATGAGAAAATGAGAAAGATAATGGGCAAGACAATTTCTTTAGAAATGGCTTGCATGACTAAAAAGGTCAATGTAGAATTATTTACTCAAAAGCTAATAGATGCAATAGAGAGCAATAGAATGTCCGTAGACTCAGCCTTAGCCGCGCCAAATCAAAATAATGGCGGAGATATAAAAATAGAAGGGGTTCTTCCTTGTCCTGTAAGAGTCCCATTATTAGAAGGTTTTAATGCTTGGATGGATGAAAATAAGGATAAGTTTGATTTTAAAATTGATTATGAATTAAAGTCAGCAAATTTGGGAGTGGATTGGATAAAGGAAAGGATAGAATCAGATAATGAAGATTCTCTATCGGATTTATTTATGTCTGCTGGATTTGATTTATTTTTCGATAAGGGATTAATGGGAAAATTTAAAGCTAGAGATATATTTGAAGATATTACAGGCTTAGACAAATTAAATAAGGATTTTGATAATGAAGAAATAGATCTGAAAGACCCACAGAAACAATATTCAGTAATAGCAGTAGTTCCTGCCGTATTTATGGTAAATACTGAAGAATTAGGAGATAGAAAGATGCCTAAGTCTTGGGCAGATTTGCTAAAACCAGAGTTTGAAAACTCAGTATCATTACCTATGAGAGATTTTGATTTATTTAATGCAATATTATTAAATATATATAAGAATTATGGTGAAGAAGGAATAACCAATCTTGGAAAGACGTTACTTCGAAGTATGCATCCAGCTGAAATGGTAAAATCCCATACCAAAAAAACTAATTCAGGGATACCGACTGTGACAATCATGCCATATTTCTTTACTAAGATGGTGAGAAATGAATCACCTCTCAAGCCTGTCTGGCCAGAGGATGGAGCTATAATTAGCCCAATATTTCTATTGGCTAAGAAGAAAACTAAAGATAAAACCAAACCATTTGTAGACTTTTTCTTCTCTAAGGAAGTAGGAGAGATTCTTTCAACCAATGGAAAATTTCCTTCAACTAATCCAGAGGTGGATAATGAACTATTTTCTACTCAAAAATTTATGTGGCTTGGTTGGGATTATATAAATAATCATGATATTGGTGAATTAATAAGAAAATGTGAAAAAATATTCCATGATGCAGTAAAGGAGGAATAATATATGAATTTAATTGTATTTTCAGGTCCCCCATCATCAGGAAAGACCTCAATAATATTAAAAACAATAGAAGCACTAAAACAAAGAAAGATTTCTGTAGGAGTGGTTAAGTTTGATTGTCTCTATACAGATGATGATATATTATATGAAAAGGCTGGAATACCAGTGAAAAAAGGGCTTTCAGGTGCCCTTTGTCCTGACCATTTCTTTGCATCAAATATTGAAGAAGTAGTAAAATGGGGAAAACAAATGGAATTAGATATGTTAATTACTGAATCAGCTGGACTTTGTAATAGATGCTCCCCATATATTAGAAATATAAAAGGTGTTTGTGTTATAGATAATCTTTCTGGGATAAATACACCAAAGAAGATTGGACCAATGTTAAAATCCGCAGATATAGTGGTTATCACTAAGGGTGATATAGTATCTCAGGCAGAAAGAGAGGTTTTCGCCTCAAAGGTAAGTTCAGTAAATCCAAGGGCTACTACTATGCATATTAATGGGCTCACAGGTCAAGGAGCTTATGAATTAAGTACCTTATTATTTGACGAGGAACAAAAGATAGATTCCGTGCAAGGAATGGAACTAAGATTTCCAATGCCAGCAGCCATGTGCTCCTATTGTCTAGGAGAGACAAGGATAGGAGAGGCATATCAAATGGGAAATGTAAGAAAGATGGAATTAGGTGATGATTATGAGTAATTTGACTATAGGACAACTTGAAGCAAAATATCCCTTTGTAGTTAGCTATTTTGAAGAAAACAAATTGGATACTACAGATTATAAGGATAAAACTTTTGAGGAATACTTAGATAGTTTTAGCCAAGAGGATATAGAAAACTGGGCTATAAATAAAGAAAAATTAACATCAGACTTAGAAATCTTTATAGAACAGATGAAGGAATTCTTAGGTATAAAAGAAGATGCAAAGGTGAAATCCTTGACTATATTATCTGGTCATAATAAATCAGGAGATAAAGAGGGATTTAAAGAATTAACTATAAATAAATCGGAAATAGTTTCCATAGTAGGCCCTACAGGCTCAGGAAAATCAAGGTTATTAGCTGATATAGAGTGGACTGCCCAAAGGGATACCCCTACAGGCAGAGGAATATTAATAAATGGAGCGATGCCCGATAAGAAATGGAGATTTTCTTCTAATAACAAATTAGTAGCTCAGCTCTCGCAAAATATGAACTTTGTAATGGATCTTACAGTTAAGGAGTTCTTAGAGCTCCATGCACAGAGCAGATTAGTTCAAGATGTGGAAGAGACAATAAAGAAAATAATCAGTGCGGCCAATAATCTTGCAGGTGAGAAATTTGATTTAGAGACTCCAGTGACATCTTTAAGTGGTGGACAATCAAGGGCTTTAATGATTGCAGATACAGCAATACTTAGCTCTTCACCGATAGTATTGATAGATGAAATTGAAAATGCAGGAATAGACAGGAAAAAGGCCTTAGAGTTGTTAGTATCTGAGGATAAAATAGTTCTTATGGCTACACATGATCCAATATTAGCTCTTATGGCTGATAGAAGAATCGTAATTAAAAATGGTGGTATAGATAAGATAATTGAAACTAGCAATGAAGAAAAAGAATTACTATTAGAGCTTGAGAAAATGGATAATATCATTCAAGGAATGAGAAATAGACTTAGAATTGGAGAAGTTTTAACAATGCACAATGCACAATTAAGACCAAAAGAATAATTTGTTTTTTAATCTTTTTAATTGTGAACTTAAGTAGGGAACCAAAATCATGGTTTTTGATTTTGTGTTCATCACTTAGCTACTGATATTTGCCCCGCAGGGTATAATTCAGTAGTCCTTTAGGGTTTGTTTATCTAGTGAATTGTGAACTGTGAATTAGACAGAAAGGGGAATATAAAAATGCATGATGGATGTACAGGTACTTTTGAAAATGGAAAGATGGTAGTAGATAAAATAAGAATGATGGGATTTAACACTCGTCCAATGCCGCCAGGAGTTATTATAAAATGTATAGAATGTGGAAATGAATTTGAAATGACTCATCTAGAAACAAAATGCCCTTAAAGTATACTTTAAGGGCATTTTTAATTAAGTTATTACTTACTATTTTCAGCTTTGCTTTTTGAATGTAATTCCGTAACATTATTACTTAGCATCTTACAATTGCCATCAAATTTAGCATTTTCATGAACTACAAAACTAGAGACTTGAATATCTCCTATTAATGTTCCCGTAGGAAGAATGACAAGCTTTGTTTTTGAGTCAACATTTCCATGTATAGTTCCTGCTAAGGATATATCATTGGCCTTTATGTTTCCATAGACCTTTCCAGTTTCACCTACAACAATATTTCCCTCATAGTTTATATCACCTTCAATAAAACCATCAACTCGAAGATTTCCCTTACCTTCTATTTTTCCAGTAATTTTAATATTTTCACCTATCAAAGAATCTAAATCTTCAACAATAACATCTTCCTTTTTTTTAAACATCTTTATCCCCCTCAGATTCTAATCTTTTAGTACATCAAATGGATTTATAGGATTATCATTTTTGTGGATTTCGAAATGCAGATGGTTTCCAGTAGATCTTCCTGTTTTACCCATTTCAGCAATCAATTGACCTTTGTCCACTTTATCGCCGACAGAAGCTAATAAATCATTATTATGAGCATATAAAGTTTTGTATCCGTAGCCATGATCGATAATTATAGTTTTTCCATATCCGCCTTTTCGCCCTGAGAAGATTACAGTACCTTTTGCAGAAGCTATAATATCTGTCCCCTTTGAGTTTGCAATATCAATACCTTGATGAAATTGAATTCCTCTCCCAAAGGGATTTTTCCTATTGCCAAATTTTGAAGTAAGTTTTCCTGATGTAGGCATTGAATCAGGGACAGATTCTAAATAAGCAAATCTAGCCTCTAAGTCCTCTATAAAGACCTCTAGTTCCAACTTCTTATCCTCTAAAACTTCTGTCAATATATCCATTTCCATCTCAGGAGCTAAATCCTTAAGAGATATATCTGGACCTGATTCCCCGCCTTTAGAGGGACTGCTGACACCAGCCATTTTTTCTAAAGCCCTTTGTAATTCATCAATTTCCATAAGCTTATTTTCAACTTGTATTGTCTTATCTTGTAATTGTTTATTTTGCGATTTAAGATCAGCCAATTCCATATCTTTTTTTCTATTTTCTTCTTCTAAGTCATTAATAATAGAAGATTTACTATTAGCTTCCTTTTTTAAACTTAGTTGATATGTAGTGTTTCTACTAATATAGAGCAATAAGACTATAATGAAAGCAGAGGATAGAGATAATAGGGCTTTAGGCATCCACCTAGGTATTACCAATTTTCTAACCTTTTCTGTATGAGGTACTATCATTATGCAAATCTTTGAGTTATCTTTACTATTCATATCTTTCTCCTTTGTCTAT
Organism: uncultured Tissierella sp.; assembly: GCF_902479755.1. Lineage (NCBI taxonomy): Bacteria > Bacillati > Bacillota > Tissierellia > Tissierellales > Tissierellaceae > Tissierella > uncultured Tissierella sp. The sequence goes on from NZ_CABSQO010000024.1 coordinate 63,886, forward strand.
AAATATTAAATAGGTAAAGTACATACTTAAATATTTACTTGACATTAATTGTATCATATTTGGATAAAAATGGAAATTATAAATAAACTTAAGATTTTTTTCATTCCGTAACATAGGTTACCGAATAAGTTTTAAAACAGATATATAATATCAGATATAAGGTAAGAACAATAAAGTGTAACAAGCACTAATAATATAAAATAGGGGGAAAGAAAAGAATGAGTATGTTTTGTTATCAATGTCAAGAAGCTGCGGGAGGAAAAGGATGTACAAAGGTAGGAATGTGTGGAAAGACAGCTGATTTAGCGGCATTACAAGACTTAATGATCTATGCAGTAAAAGGTATTTCAGTGTTAGGCGTAAAGGCAGACGAAGCAGAAATTCAAATTCCAGTACTAGATAGGTTCTTAATAGACAGTTTATTTATGACTATTACAAATGCTAACTTTGACAAAGAAAGATTCTTTAAGAAGATTAAAGAGGCATTAAAATTAAGAGATGTATTAAAGGTTACTTTGACTGAAAAAGGTATAGAATTAGGCGACTTAGCAGATGCAGCAACATTTACAGTTAATTCAGATGATGAAATAGTATTTAAGTCAACTAGTCAAGAAGTAGGTGTACTTGCTACAGAAAATGAAGATGTAAGATCATTGAGAGAATTAATTATCTATGGAGTTAAGGGAATGGCAGCATATGCTGAACATGCAAGTAATTTAGGATATGAAGATCCAGAGATATCTAAATTCATTAGAAAGGCAATGGCTGCAACATTAGATAATAGTTTAACAGCAGATGATTTAGTAGCATTAACAATGGAAACAGGTAAATATGGTGTAGATGTAATGGCATTACTTGATAAGGCTAATACTTCTACCTATGGAAATCCAGAAATAACAGAAGTAAATATAGGTGTTAGAAATAATCCAGCAATATTAGTATCAGGTCACGACTTAAAAGATTTTGAAGAATTATTAGAACAAACTAAAGGCTCTGGAGTAGATATCTATACTCATGGTGAAATGCTGCCAGCTAATTATTATCCAGCATTTAAGAGATACGATCACTTTGTAGGGAACTACGGAAATGCTTGGTGGAAACAAAAAGAAGAATTTGAAAAATTCAATGGAGTTATATTATTTACAACAAACTGTATAGTACCGCCAGCTGCATCTTATGCTGATAGAGTATATACAACAGGTGCGTCAGGTTATCCAGGATTTAAACATATAGCAGACAGAGTAGACGGAAAGCCTAAAGATTTCTCAGAATTAATCGAGCATGCAAAGAGATTGCCGGCTCCAACAGAAATAGAAACAGGTAAAATCGTAGGTGGATTCGCTCATGCACAAGTATTTGCATTAGCAGATAAAGTTGTAGATGCAGTTAAATCAGGAGCTATAAAGAAATTCTTTGTAATGGCAGGTTGTGATGGAAGACAAGGAAGTAGAAATTACTACACTGATTTTGCAGCAGCACTTCCAAAAGATACAGTAATCCTTACAGCTGGTTGTGCAAAATATAAATATAATAAGCTAAATCTAGGAGATATAGGTGGAATTCCAAGAGTATTAGATGCAGGACAATGTAATGACTCCTACTCTTTAGCAGTTATAGCTCTTAAACTAAAAGAAATATTTGAATTAAATGACATAAATGAATTGCCAATAGCATATAATATAGCTTGGTATGAACAAAAGGCAGTAATAGTATTACTTGCACTATTACACTTAGGTGTAAAGAATATTCACTTAGGACCAACATTACCAGCATTCCTTTCACCAAATGTGGCTAAAGTATTAGTAGATACTTTTGGAATAGGAACAATATCAAATGTAGAAGATGATATAGCTATGTTCATGGGAGCATCCATGGAAGCGTAATATAAATAACTCCTCAGCCATTATGGTTGAGGAGTTAAATTTTTTAAGTATTTTGCCATGTCCCATCATCAGTACATACTACCTCTGACCCGTCTTCCATTTTTATTATCGAGCCAACAGCATGCCTCGTACCTGCATATATGCAGAATGCATCCTTTGCAGCATTTCCAACTGGTGCTTTAGAAACAGGTTTAACATTATTTGGGGCAGAAATTATATTTATGCTAATATCGTCTTCTTTTCTATTATCCATCTTATCCGTCATAGTATCATTCCTTTCGTATAACTGATTTTATTTCTACTTTTAAGTCAATAGTATTATTCTAATCCAAATTTGAATAAATATTCTATATATAATTCTCAGTCTCTGGTCCATCAAATATAGCTAAAGGATTAGCAAATATTTTTGAAATTAGGATTTATAAAAATTTCCATTGACTTCATTATGATGCTATGGTAGAATGATAAAAATTAAGTTAAATCTAATGCGTAGAAGTAGTAGTTAAATCAATATGGTTTTAGAGAGTTGGCGTAGGTGAAAGTCCAATACCAGAGGTTTAATGAATGGATCTACAAGGAGTTTGGTGAAATGATTTTTATCAGAGTAGCTAATACCGGGGGTTTCCCGTTATAGAAACAGGATATATAGCAATGCTACGTATCTATTGAGTGAGATTATCTAATGATAATCTAATTAAGGTGGTACCGCGAAATACTAGTCTTTCGTCCTTTCATGGATGAAGGACTTTTTTTTATGACCTAACTTAGCGAACGATAGTAAGCTTTAGTAGGTCAAACGCAACGAGAACCAAATTCATATGAGCGTAGCGAGTAAATGAATTTGTGTTTCGAGACTGCGTCAGATTGCCTAATCCAATGAACGAAGTGAATAGCAGGTAGGTCAAACGCACCACTCGCTTCGCTGTCCGTTTTGTCTACAATTCGCTACGCTTATTGGACAAAAAGGCAACGAGCACCAAATTTATGCGACTGATAACGAGTAAATAGATTTGAGTTGCGAGATTGCGTATTATAATATAAAGGTGGTGAAATAGAATGTTGTGAACAGAATTAAGTGATTGGAAGAATAAAAATAAAACTAAAAAAGGAGAAAGATATTATGAAATTAAAAAACAATATTTTTACAACATTGCTATTAGCCATAGGTCTTATTATGCATCAAATTACACCAGGGATACTAGGAGGTATGAAATTTGACTTCTTATTGATATTTATGTTTGTATCCCTTCTATTAAACACTAAATTTGAAAATGCCATGTTAACAGGAATATTAGGTGGTTTACTTTCAGCTATGACAACATCTTTTCCAGGAGGACAGATACCTAATATATTAGATAAGTTAATAACCTGCCTAGTATTATTTGTTTTAATAAAATATCTTAGTAAGATTAATATTAATTTTTTAGTAGTAGGATTATTAGGAGGAATTGGAACCTTTATTAGTGGTATGGTATTTCTAACTTCAGCTGCTTTTATTTCTGGCTTGCCAGCGCCTATGAGTGCACTGGTAATAGGGATAGTTATCCCTACAACTTTAGTAAATACAATAGGTACAGTTTTTATATATAGATTAGTCAAAATGGCAATAAAGAGATCAGGAATTCTTATTAGCTGAGATATAAAAGAAACTGACTTTCACTCTGAAGATAGAGTTGGAGTCAGTTTCTTTTATTTAGTATATAATACTTTTAGAGGTTTAATTATATATTTGGGTATAATTAAAAGATATAGTATAATTATCAAATATATTATTATAAATCGGCTCTGTAAACTAAATATGAAAAAATAGTACAATATCTTCATAGAATTGCTCTA
>NZ_CABSQO010000025.1:0-61779 GCF_902479755.1 uncultured Tissierella sp.
TATATTTGGTTTAATTAAGGATTCATCATATGGTGATGGTCCAAGTTTTGAGAAATATGCTCTTATATCATTTCTATCAGTTGCAGCTACTGCAAAGGATTCGGGATAGTTAGCTGGGCATGATATAGATCCTGGCCAAGGCGCCGGTTCCCCTAATCTTTGGTTTCCTGCTGCAAATGCTGGAAATATCTCTGCTGCTCTCCAGTTTCTAACAGCCTCTCTGTACCAATCATCTATTCCAGCCCCTCCACCCCATGAGTTATTAACCACATCTGGAGCATTATCTGGATTTCCACCTGGTGCTAACATCCATTGTGCTGCTGATAATAATATAGCATCTGTTGTAGAACCAGCAGTATTAAATACTCTTGCTGCTATCCATTTTGCCCCTGGTGCCATACCTATTTTATTAGATCCATCTGGTTCTTGCCCAACCATTGTTCCCATTACGTGAGTTCCATGGTCGTCTGAATCTGCTGGTAATGCTGCGTTGTATACAGGGTCAAACCAGTTTCCATTAGCACTTGTAGCTCCTGTAGTTGGGTCATAGCCTCTCCATTTATTCTTAAGTGCTGGATGAGTCCAATCTACTCCTGAGTCTATATTTGCTACTACTACTCCTGTTCCATCGTATCCTAGATCCCATGCTTGATCCGCCTTTACTTTTTCAACATTCCACTCTACTCCATTAGCTGTAGGTTCTATTTCATTACTCATCTCTGGGTTTTCTAATGTATGGGTTTTATTTTTGTAGATTTTATCTACTTCTGGCATATAGGAAAGATTTTCTATTACTTCCTTTGTAGCTTTTACATATACCATATTAACTATATGATAAGGTGTAAATTCTACTACATTTCCGTTTTCCATCTCTTGTTCTAAATATTTTAGAACATTAGCTTGAGTCATTTCTGCAGTATCTTTTAGAGATTCCACTACGGCACTTCTTACTTCCAGCTTAGTTTGATATGGCGTCATAGCTGATGATACAGCTGATCTTGTAGCATGGGCTACTCTTTCTGTATCCACTTGTTCCGCCATATATATGAGTATTTCCACTAGATGTTCATTATCTATGTCTTCCTTTACCTCAGCTGAAATCTTATTTGCAGCTAATTCATATAAATCTTCTTTTGCTGAACTAAGTTGGTTGTTCTCTGCATAAACAAAGGATGTAAAATATCCCATTACCATAATAAGGCTTATTATTAGGGATAATACTTTTCTTACTTGTTTGTTCTTTGACATTCAACAATTCCCCCCTTTAGTTTTTTGCAAAATATTTAATCTCTTTTACACCTCCTTTTTTTAATTATGTAAAAGTAAAACTTTAGCAAACTATTTTAATTTCTATATATATGTCATAAGGAGTAATTTATCACCGCCCCTTAATTATTCCATTCATTGTCATGATTTACTTAATATTCTGAGATATTGTTAATATTTATCAAAGTATGGCAAGTGCTTATAGTTTCTTGACTTTTTTATATTATTTTCCAATAATTTGTCAATATCTAGTTAAATAAGAAAGTTACCCCTAAACATCTTTTAGGGGTAACATTTCTATTTACTTTAATATCTCTCAAATATCCTTATGGTTCCAAATGCATCTTTATGAATCAATCTATTTGGTAAAATATCTAAATCTACTAGATTACCATCTTCATCCACTATAGTATTGGATCCAAGCTTGATATAAGCTGGCTTTCCAGCATTATACCATTCAGTTAACTTTCTCTGTGCACTTGCATCATTATCTAAAAAGTCCATATCAAATGCCTCATCCCCTAATATAATGGAGTTTGCAGGGATATTCTTCATAGCCCCTTTCACAGTTACTTTTCCTTCTGCTGTTTCAAATATTTCAGTGCCATCTTCAGCAACATATACTACTTCTATTGCTAAATTTGATGCTATAAATCCATCTGGAGCTGTCCAAGTAGCTGTATATAGTCCGGATGATTCTTCAGTCATTGGAGTTCCATAGCTGCTTCTGCTTACTTCAAGTGGAAGCAGTATTCTATAATATGCAGATCCGCCAGTTGGAGCATTGAAGCTTATATTTAAAGAGCCGCCAGCTTCAAGTTCAACATCTCTTGATGGTTTAATATTTCTAATAGATGGCTCTTGTGGTCCTTCTCCTGATTCTAGATTAACAATTATAGATTTAACTGTACTATGCCCTGCTCCGTCCTTTAAAGTAAATAGGAAATAATTCTCTCCTTCTACAAGATTTATGGTGTGGTTTATTGTTTCATTAGCAGGCTCAACTATAACAAGAGGATAGTCATAAACATATATCTGACTGTCACCTAGGAATAACTCTAGATATCCCAAATTATCCATCATTGTAATTTCTAGTTCTGCTGTTTTTGATTCTTCATCGATATTTAATATATCTATATTTAGCTCTGGATCAGTAGTGTCTACATAAAATCTTCTCACTAAACTACTGGATGCTCCAGTCTTGGATACAGCCTCTATCTTAGCTTCTTGATAGCCATCTTCCATGGCTAAAGTTTTTGTAAACTTAAATGCCGGTCCTGAGTAAATGCGTGTACTTGGATCATCTGGGTGATATAAATCCACATGGTCTTTAAACTCAATATCAGCTTCAACATTATTCACGAGTACCTTATCTAATAATGAGAAATTTGCAACATAGCCTTCAAATAATATATCATTCGTAGTATACATTTCAAGTAGTTTAGGCTCGTAGATATATATATATGGATGAGTGTTATCTATATTAAAAGTAAGTTCAGCAAGATTCGTGTTATATAATTTATCCACGGATATTACTTCTATATTATATTCTTTTGCATCAGTTATATATGATTTCATATCTAATTCATATGAAGTCTTTCCTTCTTCTCCAAGAACAACTGCTTCTATTTCCTGTCCATTTATATTAAACATGAATCCTAATATACCTGTGCCTTTGTCCACTGAATTCCAAGTAAGCTTATTTGTCTGTGGATTATATAATAAATTGCTTATTTCTGGTCCAATTGTATCAATAGTTATTGGAATCTTCTTAGATTGTACTTCTGCTCCGCCATAATGGATTTTAGCAGCGATTTCATAGAAATAGTTTCCATCTGGTACAACTTCACCATTTACTATTCCATCCCACTGTGCAGCAGTAATCATTCCAACAGGTTGATTTATGCCTCCATTAATATAATTCTTTCTCTTGTATTGCTGCATCAAGATAGTTCTCAATAGATTACCTTCACTATCTAATATATTATAATTAACTGATTCCGCATTTCTCATAAATGATAAATACGGCATTATATTGCCAGTACCTCTCTCACGTCCAGCTACTGTTCCCGGATTCATGAATATATGTGGTGTAGTATAGAAATATCCATTATCTTTAGCATCCCAATATAACATACCTGATGCATTGAAATAAGAGCTTCCTGTAGGATCAATAAATCTCATACCATCAAGAATAGCAGGTTCTCCCCAGTCGCCATAAAATCCTACATATGGAACTGAAAGTGTTGGTTTTTCATCGGTAGGGTCAACCAAAGTAACAAAACCTTCGACAAACATATTTCTATAAACTGTAGAATCTGTTCCTATATCTACAGTCACTTCAAATACATATTCTCCATTTGCTGGAATAGTAACTGAATCTGGTTTATCTATATCTGCATCGTAGATATAATCAGATAGCAATAGATTCAAACCTGACGGATGAATATAATCTGCTAAAACTGTAACATCTACATTGTATGTTACATCTGTATTTGAATCATTTATAGCTTTAAATCTCATAGTAAACTCTGTATCTTCAAAATCCTTTAATTCTACCTTTGCTTCATTAGTTCTGTCATCTACTACTCTCACTGGAGTAGATACTGCACCATAAAGGTCCATTATACCTGCCCCTTGTCTTCTAGGTGAATATTCAGTTTCATATTGATCCAATGCTGGTATAGCTGTATTCATCAATAGTACCTTAGCAAGTCTAGTTTGCTCTGATAAATCTAATTCACCATAGATTTCATGTTCTTTAATGTACTCCATAACAAGAGCAGAGCCGCCTGCCACATGAGGCGCTGCCATTGAAGTACCACTCATTGTTCCATATTCATTATCATTTAATGTAGAATATATCTGTGCACCTGGTGCTGTTATTTCAGGCTTAAAATCTAATGAGGGAGTAACTCCCCATGATGTAGATTCTGCCATTTTTCCTGCATTAATATTGGGTATAGTCATTATTTCATCTGTAAACAATACTTCCTTATTTTCTAATTCTAATAAAGCTATCCCACCGTTATAACCTATAAATACTGCTGGTATGGTGTGAGAATCTGGTATAGCCATATTTACTAAGTCTTCTCCACCAGTTTCATGGTTACGTACTATAATACCTACTGCACCTGCATTCTGAGCATTCTCTATTTTTTCAGTAAAGTTAGGTGTTAATCCACCACGAACCACTAGGGCTATTTTACCAGCTACATTAGTAAGTTCTGACGGATGACCTGAACCACCATCTATAAACTCTTGAGTCCCAGAGAGTACTGTTGCTGGATTAATATTCCCTGCTATTGCCATTGGAACCTTGTGTTCCTCATCATCTTTTATATAAGTCAATCCATTTACTTTTCGATGAGTATTTTCAATTGATGCTACCTGTATAGTATCTTTATTGAGTCCTGGGGCACCTACTACACCTATGTCAGGATTTTGTTTCCATGGATATCCGCTGTTTCCCGTCCATCCATAGGTCATTGAACCAGAATTTCCTGCCGAAACTGAGCATACTATTCCATTATTTGTAGCATTGGTTATTGCAACATCTTCTGCCGATTCTGGAACATAGAAAGATGCTGTTGAACCTAGACTCATATTTAAAACATCAGCACCAAGTCTTATGGCCTCATCTATGGCTACTAGATATATATCACTGAATGTAGTTGAATAAATTGGATCATTGGAAAATACCTTCATAGCAAGTAATTGACATTCTGGAGCTACTCCTTTGATTCCTCCATTATCGATATCACCATTTGCTCCTGCTGTACCAGCTACATGCATGCCATGCATTGATGCATCTGGACCTAAATCTAATATTTCGCTATTTAAGTCATAATAGTTATATCCATAAGGAACCTTCTCAGTATAATATTTACCAAGCAAATTCTTTCCTTCCAATGTTTCTCTAGTGATCTTTGGATTAGTTCCTTCACTAAGTACCATATCTCTATGGCTTGGATCAATACCAGAGTCTATAATAGCCACAACAGTACCTTCACCCTTATATCCTATGTCCCAAGTTGGAAGTGTTCCAATCATATCCTTGGATGTATCCATATCAGGTTTTATTTCTGGTCTTTCATATTCATTAGATATATATACTTTGTTGACTTGAGGCAAACCTTCAATAACCTTAATATCTCCAAATTTGACCATACCACTGAATCCATTAAATGTTGTATTGAAGCTATTTATAAACTTCATATCCACTCTGCTGGATTCAATGTTTTTCTTGACCTGCGTTTGTTCATCATCTATTCTTCTTTCGATTTCTTTGATTGAAGATTTTGACATTTCTTCATATCTTAAATTTCTTTCTGTAGCGTAAACTATTGATGGATCAGATTTTAATTCCACAATAATCCTGACCTCATCCTCATCTTCAAAAAATTCTCCTAATTCGTCCTCTAGTTTAATCTTTTCAGCGTTTTCATCAGCCTTAAACTTTTCTATTGCTCTTGTTAATGTTTCCCCCTGAGTTGAATTTTCACTTTCTGCAAAGGTGAACCCTGGTATTATCAGAGTTAGTACAAGTAATAATGCTAAAATCCTATTCATCCTCTTCAAATCGCTTCCCCCTTTAAATTTTATTTAATCATTCATTTAAAAAATGATTGATCCAAGGTAATTTTGAATTACTGTGGATGATTATTTTGGAATCATTGGATTTACTAACACTACATCTGCAAATGTGTATAATAAATTCTTCTCAACATCATAAATTCTAATAGTTACCTTATCCGTTATAGTTTTTGGATTGAAGAAAAATGATTCTGTAGACCATGTACCTAAATCAAATATAGAAGTATTCGAATTTTCTCCTCCAGATAACTGATATTCTACATCATACTTTCCAGCATTAGCTATATTTTCAACCGCTACCTTTATCTGAATTAAGGCTGGGAAAAAATTAGGTGATGAATTACGAACCTCTACCATTATTCTTGGTTCTTCCACTGGATCTACAGGACCTTCTTTCTCTACCAATTCACTCATACAAGTATTTAATCTAGTTAATACCATATTAACTTCTTCCTGAGTAGCTTCATCATTTTCATTTATCTCTATAGCCTCTTGTAAAGCTTCTGCAAAGTCTCTCCAAGATTCTTCCGTATAATCATCTTCTTTCTTTGCCATAGCTTCTGCTATTGCTTCTTCCAATGCTCTTTTATCTACTTCCGGCTCTGGATCTTCCATTGTTATATTTACTCTTCCTTCTGCTATCTCTCTTATTCTATCTCCTTCAGCACTTACAAAGTTTACTTCAACTTCCAGATTCAATGCGTTTATCTCTTCTCCTACCACCCAAGTTCCTAAATAATATCCCGGCTTTGTTTCTATCATTTCCATTTCATATTCATTAGCCTTTTCATCAGCCATTCTATTTCTATGCGTATCAGATGGAAGAAGTAATCTGAAGTAAGCTCTACCACCTTCTGGTGCATTAAAGCTGACCTCTAATGCATCACCAGCTTTAAGGGATATATCTTGATCTGGTAGGATGTTTGTAATGGATGGTTCTACTGGATTTTCTTTCATTTTTAAGCCTTCTATTGCTGCATTTAAATTTTCTAATGCTCGATCTACCTCACTTTGAGTAGCTTCTAAATCTTCTATAACTTCTATAGCTGCTTCCAGTGCTATTTCAAGGTCCTCCCATGTTTCTATTGTATAATCTTCTTTATTCATTCTTTCTGCTCTATCTATTGCAGCTATTAATTCTGATTTATTTACTACTGGTTCTGGATTTGATGGCTCTTCTTCTACTAATGCATCCCTTTTGTCATTTAATTCATATAGTGCATCATTAACTTCCCTTTGAGTAGCTTCTGGATTATCTCTTACTATTATTGCTGCTTCTAGAGCCTCAATAAATGGTTCCCATGTTTCTGGAGTATAATCCTCTTCATTTTTTTCTTCTGCTCTATTTATAGCAGCTATTAATGCAGTTTTATCTACTTCTATAGGCTCTGGATCTGGATTTTCTCCTTCTCTTTTTACCAATCCATTCATTCTGGCATTTAGTTCTGATAATGCTTGATTAATTTCTCTTTGTGTAGCCTCATTATCTTCATTTACCTCTATAGCTATATCTAAAGCTACTTCAAATGGTTTCCAAGATTCCTCTGTATAATCTTCTTCATCCTTTCTTCTAGCTTCAGCTATTGCTTCTGCCAATTTTCTTTTATTTACTTCTGGTTTTATTGGATCATTTGCTTGAATCTTTATTGTATAAGTAGCAGTTCTCCCCCCAACTTTTATAGTCAAAACTTGTCTTTCTGCTGGCTGTCTACTATCAAACCCTGTTATACTAGATTTTGTTACTCTCTCTATTTCTCTACTACCATCACTATATATTCCTTCTATAACTAAACCTGTAATATCCAACTCATCATCTACTGTATAAACCAACTTATCAGGTAATGATTTAATCGAAATTCTGTTTAATGTTACTGGGTCTGGTCTTGTAGATGGCTTTGTAGTGGTTGACTTTTTGGTCGATGCTACAGTTGGATTAGATTCTTCTAACTTTCCATTTACTACCTTATACTCTACATTAGCTTTTAATGTTGATCCGTTAACTTTAATTTGATTTCCTGATTTAAGAGACTTTATTGTACCTTTTGAATCTATAACTATATCTCCTCCAATTACATTAAGGTCATCTATTGATGTGCCATTTGCTAATATAATATCTGCCTTATCCCTTAGTTCAGCTTTCTTTATATAGCTTCCTTGAGTAAGCTCTAATCTCATTTGTTTTACAATTTTAACTTCTCCCACTGTTGTGTTAGAAAGAACTACATTTGCTAACCCTTGCTTTTTATCGACAGATACTGAATTTAATTGGGAATTTATAATACTTAAACTATTTAATCCTCCTCCATTAACAATTACTTTACCCTTTACTACTACATTATCAAGAATTGTATTGCCTTCCCCTATACCTTCTGTTAAGTATAAATTTCCTCCGATTACTATATCCTTCAGCATTACATCTTTTGTATTTACTATAAGATTTGTATTTGTATTTTTATTTATAGTTCCCGATACATTAACTATTTCACCTGAAATGTTATATAGCATCTTAACTACTTCAGCTCTTGTAATCTCTGCATTTGCTCTAAAAGTTCCATCTGGATAACCATTTATATATCCATTTTTCTTTAACCCACCGACAACACCTTTAAGTTCCTCAGGTAAAGTTAAACTATCTGTAAATTTAGACGCTTCAGCTTTGTCCTCTTCTATTCCAAAAATAATGCCAATTATTCTGGCAACTTCTCCCCTAGTAATGTTCTCATTAGCATTTAATGATGTTCCTGGAAGTATATAATTAGCCCCCACTCCCTTTTGTACCTCATCATAGTACCAATCTGTAGGACTTACATCATTAAAGTTAACCTCAGATCTTTGAGTAAAACCCATTATACCATTAACAACTTTGTAAAATTCTGATTTACTCATGTTGTTAGTAGGTCTAAATGTTCCATCTGGATAACCTGAAAGAATTCCCTTATCTTTCATGTAGTTGATTTCACTCTTCGCCCAATTGTCTTCATAATCACTCCCTTGCCCCAATACAATTATGCCTGTAGACATAAGGATGATTAAAGAAAGAATCAGCGATAACAGTCTTTTCATACAAATACCCCTCCTTTAATAGTTATACTTGTCTCTTTTATATGATAATACTTAATTTAAAACAAAGTCTAGGAGCAAGTTATGACACACTTTAATAGATGTAAATTATTGTCAATACCCTTTTATTCCTTTAAAAAAGGGGCTTTTATGTATACCACTTTAAATCATTATCAGATTAAAAAATATACAATAACATTAATAATTGTTACTCTATAAATATATCTGTCATATTTAATAAGAAAATTTTTTATTACATACAAAATATCTCTTTATCTACTTCTTTCTGCTAATCATAAAATACATTCTTATGTCTATAAACAGAAATATATCTATTGCTAACGTCTTATTCTCCTAATTAGCTGATAAACAATCTACTAATATTATTTTGCTTTATTTAGAATTTTGTGGCTATTTTTTGAAAATTTTGTAAATTCTGCACTATATTTATAAAGAAATATAAATCAAAATACCAATAGAGACATTTAACTCATCTCCGGCTTCAAATCCTCTGCTTTCCTTATTTCATAGATTTATATCTAGTGTTTCCGCTATATATTATTTAAAAATTTAATTTCCCATAGTAAATTATCTTTTCTATTTCTATTTAATAGTTGTAAGACATAATTCACTGTTGACTATCCAAATAAAGCTAGGTTTTATGAAGGATAAATTGAATTGGTATTGGTATCGCTATCTTTATCTTTTCAATTGTTAATTGTGAACTGTGAATTGCGTAAGTGGCCTTTGGCTATGAATTGATTAGAGGGAGGTGAAAATATGGCAATTGATGTTTTAAAGGAAAAATTAACATTAAGACTTGAGTTTGATGATGGAGTAGTAAATGGAAAACAAAAAGTCCATCCTAAGACCTTTGCACAAATAAAGACTACAGCTGATGATTTAAATCTACATGCTGCTGCTAAGGCTATAGCTAGTCTACAGAATAGACCTTTATTGAAAGTGCAAAGAATTGAAACCACTAGTTTAATTGAAGAGTAGTAGAAAAGCAGTCAATAGTGAAAAGTTTTAGGAAAGGTGGTGATTTAATGGAAAAGACTAAATTAGAAATGGAGTTTCTTGATGAAACAAACAAAAAGTTTATGATTAGTATCGATCAGCCAAGGCTAGATATAACCCCTGAAGAAGTATCTCAGGCTATGGATACCATAATAACTTGCAATATATTTGATTCTAAAATGTTCAATCTAGTAGAAGCAAAAGAAGCTAGAATAGTAACTACAACAGTAAATAAGCTAAGTATCTAAAATAAGGGGACAACATGTCCCCTTATTTTAATCTCTTAATCTTTTATTCTTTCAATTGTAAATTGTACATTGTCAATTGTTAAAGGGGTGGTGATTAAATGAGTGAAATATATTCTGGAATAGCTAACCTTGGTTTTCCAATAGTCTTATCTATATATCTATTAGTTAGGATAGAGGGAAAACTAAATCAACTGTCAGAAAGCATCATTGAGCTATCTAAGACTATAGCATCAACAAAGTAATTTATAAAATGGATAAGGAAATTTCCTTATCCGTTTATATTATCTCTTAATATTTAAATTTAGATAAACTCTCCTGCATACTAAATGCTAACTCTCCTAAAATTTGACTAGCATTAGCAATTTGGGTCATAGTTGCTGTCTGTTCTTCCACAGAAGCTGAAGCCTCCTCAGTTCCTGCTGCATTTTCCTCTGATATAGCTGATAAGGTCTGAATTATTTCAACAATAATATCCTTCTTGTCCATAATCTCTTTTCCAGATTTATTGATAAAACTAATTACATCATTGGACTTTTCAATAGCATTTGCAATTCCAATAAATTTATTATTAGTTTCCCTTACACTTTCACTTTGCAGCTCTGCAATTTTAGCTACTTCATCCATAGTAGCTACAGCTTCTTGAGTTTTACTGCTCAAATCATTGACAATCGCTGTGATATCTTCAGTAAATCCATTAGACTCTTCTGCTAATTTCCTTATCTCCTCTGCTACAACTGCAAATCCTCTGCCTGCTTCTCCAGCCCTCGCTGCCTCTATGGCTGCATTTAAAGCCAATAGATTAGTTTGTTCAGCAATACTTCTTATCATATTGCTAGCCTTTTCTATTTTCTCTGCACTCTCATTTGTGCTATAGATTACATCTTGAATATTCATTGTTGCTCTATTATTAGATTCAGTATTTTTTATTAATTCCCTAAGAATTTCAAATCCTTCATCCTTTAATTTATCTATCTCCCCAGTAGAAATATTTAACTCTCTCAAAAACTCTTCGTTATTTTCCACTAACTCTCCTAAATCGTTTATATGCTTTGCTCCATTTTCCGTATCCATGGCCTGATGGGTAGCTCCTTGGGCGATATCTTCAATAGCTCTGGCTACCTCATTTGCTGATACTGCTGATTGTTCACTTGAAATAGTAAGCTCTTTTGACGATATTGCAAGGTGCTCTGATGTATCAGATATCTGCTTCACAAAGCCTCTAAGATTGTCAATAATCCTCTGGAAAGAATTAGCCAACATTCCAATCTCATCATTTCGATTAATTAAAGCTTCCGATATATTTTCACTTACATCTAGGCTAGCAATATTCTCTGCCCGGATTGTAACTGTCTCCAATGCCTTACCCATTTTATGAGAAAAGTTATACATAATTACAGTTACTAAAACAAGGAAAATCACTACTCCAATACTTGTATATTTAAGGACATTTAATGCTCCTTTATTAAAATCCATTTCATAGCTTCCCGCTGTTACAACCCATCCCCAATTAGGATCTAGTTTATTATATACAATCTTTCTTCCTATGTTTTCACTATGAGGTAAAAACCAGTCATAGTATGTAAAACCTCCGCCACTTTTAGCCTTAGCTATACTATCTTGCGCAAGTAAAACTTCTTCCTTAGACTTATCCTTTACGTCCCAGACATTTTTACCTTCTAAGCTAGGATGTGCAATCTCATCTCCCTCTTGACTATATACAACAAAGTATCCATTTTCTCCTAAATCCAAGGGGGAATCTATAGGTCGAGTACCTTCAGCTGTTATTTTACCAAGTAATTTCTCTTTTATCATTTCCTGAGCCTGTGGAAGAGTATATAAACCTTTCTCTACACCTTGTTGTGCCAGATCAATCATTTGAATGGCCGCTTCTACAGCATTTTCTAGAATTATTTCCCCTTTTCCATTTAATTGCCTCTTTGAAATAGTGTATCCCAATAACCCAATGGCAATATTGGAAACAATTAGAACCAAAATTGACATGGTAAGTATTTTACCCTTAATAGAATTCCTTTTTTTAAGCAATAAACTCACCCCTTTTCATTTGTATTTTGGAAATATACCCACTTTTCGACATATTAAACCTAACTAAAAGTCCTATTAGCATTGGCCTTTCATTAATAAATATCTCTAATATTGAAAACAGTGACACAATAATATATAATTAAAATGACTTCAACCTAAGGAGAAAAGCTAATGAAAAAATTTCTAAGATATAAAATAATATTAATATTTCTGCTAGTAATATTTGCCATTCCCATACTAACAGCTATGAGATATAATGTCAATGTCTCTAATATAGAGAATAGAACTCTAGCACCATTGCCACAGTATAGCAATGAAAGACTCTTGAATGGACAATACTTCAGTGAATGGGAAAACTATATATCAGATCATATAATAGGCAGAGATTATCTAATAAAATCATATACTCTGCTTAATATGAAAGTCTTAGGTAAA
The DNA here is from genome assembly GCF_902479755.1 of uncultured Tissierella sp. Classification (NCBI taxonomy): domain Bacteria; kingdom Bacillati; phylum Bacillota; class Tissierellia; order Tissierellales; family Tissierellaceae; genus Tissierella; species uncultured Tissierella sp. The sequence goes on from NZ_CABSQO010000025.1 coordinate 12,669, forward strand.
CACAAAATAAATAATATAATTATAGGAAAAGAGGATACTTTACTTCCTTTTTATACAGAGGAACTGTCTAATAATTTGGAGTATTACTTAAACAACTTAAATGCAATGACAGAAAATATGAAGAATCTACAGAATCATATTAAAGCTAATGGCGGAGAATTTTATTTTGTAGGATTGCCTGGTCAATCATCCTTTTTCAAATCAAGATACCAAAACTATTTTGAAAATAAAGAAGGATATTTTGTAGAAAATGAAAATAAGATGTTTAATAATCTAGAAAAAAATAATATAAACTATATTAATATGAATGAAGTATTCAAAAAAGACCAAAATAATGAAAATTATTTAAAGACTGATCATCATTTTAGTTTTAAAGGTTCCTATAGAACATATGTAGAGATTATAGATAGGTTAAGAAATGACCTTGGCTTAGATATTGGAAAACCTCTAGACATAGAAGAATTAGATATAGTTACTTTAGATAAACCAATACTTGGTAGTCGAAATAGACAACTTTATTTCCTTCATCCAACAGATGAAAAAGTATCTATTGCATATCCGAGGACCCCTATAGACTATGAGAAATATACCAACGGAGTATTAGATCCTAAATTATATTATATTAATAATGATGAAAACCCCTCCTATAATATATATATGGGGGGAGACCAAAAGGAGATAATTATAGACACCAATAGAGAGGATTTGCCAAATTTACTTATATTCGGCGATTCATTCACCAATGCATTGGAGCCACTCCTATATTATCATTTTAATGAAACAAGAATCTTAGATCTAAGACATTATAAGGAAATGAATTTATATGAATATATAGGTTTACACAAGCCTACAGTAGTACTCATGATAAGAGATGATTTAAACTACGGAAATCCAGAAGGCAACGGTAAATTCCAATAGACAAGTTTTGACACTTGTCTATTTTTTATATATTTTTTGTATTTTTCCCGGGAAATATATGTTTTTTTGTATGTATGTGGAAGATTTTTGGAAATATGAAAGGGGACTTAAGCCCTCTTTTATAGATTAGTAATTAACTTAGATAAAACTATCGGAACTGAAATATAACAATCGTAAATACCCTATTATGTCTATACTCACCTGTAATTTTGCATAATGAAAATGGATAAAGACTACATTATTCAATATCATACTACAAAAGCATACATTTTAGTCCTACTATTTATATTCTTTTAACATAGCTGCACCTATAATTCCTGCATCATTACCTAATTTGGCAAGTTTAATTTCTCCAAAGTCTAATTCTTTAAATAGAATATATCTAGGCAGTAGATCCTTTACTCTATCTAAAAAGAAATCTCCTGCCTTTGCTACCCCTCCACCTATGGCTATAATATCTGGATCTATAATATTGATAATATTTGCTATTCCTATAGCAAGGTATTTAGCCATCCTATTCACTGCCTTGTTAGATAATTCATCACCTAATTCTGCACATTCAAATATTAACTTAGTATCTATTTCTTCAATACTATTGACATTTTTCAATATGCTGGTATTTATAAAACCATGCTCTATTTCATTTATGACATATCTCCGTACTGCTGTTGAAGATATAAAGGTTTCTAGACATCCATTATTCCCGCAATTACAATCGTAAAAGTTTTCTCCCACTATCATATGACCTATTTCAGAGCCTAAACCATGACTTCCTGTATATACCTTATGATTGATAATAATTCCTCCACCTACTCCAGTTCCGAGAGTAATAAAAACTGAATTAGAATAGCCCTTCATAACCCCCAATGCAGATTCTGCGATTCCAGCAATGGTAGCATCATTTTCTATATCTATTGGAATATCAAATCTATGTCTTAGATTTTTTCCAAGAGGAACATTGTTCCAATTAAGATTAGCATTATATATAACATTATTACCCTCTATATCTACAATCCCAGGTAAACCAATACCAATAGAATCTATTTTATGATTTAATTTAGAGGCTTTGGATATCATATCTTCTATAATTGATATGATTTGAGACTTGACAAAATCATAACCCCTATCTTTACTAGTAGGAATTTCTATTCTATAAATTATATTTAAATCTTCATCCAAAAGCCCAGCCCCTATATTAGTTCCTCCTATATCAATACCAATATTCAAGTTCATTACCCCCTTTGCCATGATTATACCAAATTTTATAAATACGGCAAATAAAAAATTTGTCTTAAAGCAATTATAAAGTAATTTCTTGAAACTCATATAAATTAAACTCTATTTAAAAAATCAAAATATGCTAGAAATTTAATATGAGTTATAAAAAATACCTTCTAGTAGCATAATACTAGAAGGTATTTCCTAATTAAGAAAATGTTTCATTTTCCGTTTTCTTAAATGCAAGAATATAATATTTATCATCAAGTTTTTGTTCAAGGTTTTGTATTTCTTTTAACTCTTCATTATCTATATTAGCTAAAGTTACTTGAGAAAGCTTATTTTTATCTTCCATCACACCACCTCCCATATATTTTATTATAGGTTAGTGATGATTTTTTTATTCAGACTGGAACGTAAGATATCCTTAAGATACTTATATAGTTTTATATATTCTATAGTTTTTTAACGAATTCAGATTTCAGCTTCATAGCTCCAAATCCATCAATTTTACAATCAATATCATGATCTCCATCAACTAAACGTATATTTTTGACTTTAGTACCTATTTTTACAACTGATGAACTTCCCTTTACTTTAAGGTCTTTGATTACTGTTATAGTATCTCCATCATTTAAGATATTTCCATTTGCGTCTTTTACAATCTTTTGATTTTCATTATTTTCATCCTCTGATTCTTGATTCCACTCATAAGCACACTCTGGACAAACAAAAAGATCTCTATCTTCATAAGTGTATTCGGAATTACATTTAGGACAATTTGGTAAATTACTCATAGTTTTATTTCCTCCGTATTTTAATTATTGTAAATCCTACATCTCCCTATAAATAAATTTGATTAACTAATACCACAATTATAGCAAATATCCCAGTATTGTCCAGTTTAGGGTAAATCAATAAAAAAACTCCAGAAGCTTTCTGGAGTAATGACTTAATTTTATTCCCATTTAGGTTCATTAAAATTACTAGGATCCTTAATTCTTCTGGCTTCTTCTTCAGATACAATATAGCCAGTTATACCTTTTTGGTCATATGCTTTTACTGCTTTTATAGCATCTTCTCTTGCCATAGGTTGAGAAAATTTATTTTCAGCTATTACAATATATTTTTGTTCCATAAATGCCTTCCTTTCATCTTTAGATATATTTAGTATATACTAAAAGATAAAAGAAATTCATATTCATATCCTTTGCTTTTACTTAATATATAATTTTAAGGGATTTAATAAGGTTTAAAAACAGAGCTCTTTTTTGAGCTCTGTTAGTTTTATATAGCTAATTCTTTAAATAAATCCTTTACATTAGGATAAATTTTCCTGAATTTATTATATTTTTCATCATAGAACAATACACTGTCTTCTCTTGGATGAATTGTATCAGTTATTTTTATAAAAGTGTTACAAGCTTCATCTACAGATTTAAATAATCCATATCCTACAGTAGCTAAAATTGCAGCTCCATATGCAGGGCCGTCATCTGAATTTACTTTGTTAACCTTTACATTTAATACATCTGCCATGATTTGGCACCACAAATCAGACCTTCCTCCACCGCCATTGATGGTGATCTCAGCAATATTCATTCCCATATCCCTCATAATTTCAAAGGTATCACGAAGGGAAAATGCTACACCCTCTAGAATGGCTCTAGTCATATCTTTTCTTTTAGTTGTCATATTCATCCCTATAAAGGTACCTCTAGCATTTGGATCATTATGAGGAGTTCTTTCACCTATTAAATAGGGTAAGAAGAAAATATTATTATCTATTTTTACATTCTTTGCTTCATCCAATAAACTATCAAAATCAGATTCATTTACATTTTCAACCCACCACTTTAGAGAAGCTGCCGCTGCCAAGGTAACTCCCATGACATGATATTTACCATTTGCATTACAGAATGAATGAAGTCTGTTATTATTATCTACTACAAAATCCTCCGAATTTGCGAAAACCACGCCAGATGTTCCTAAAGATACTGAGCATGCATTTTCTCCTACTATTCCACCACCAACGGCTGCAACTGCCTGATCTCCACCACCAATTACTATCTTTACATCCTTTGGTAATTCTAGTCTTTCAGCTAAATCTTCCTTTATATTTCCAATAACCTCAAAGGACTCATAAAGTCTAGGCAATTGTTCTATTGAGATTCCTAAAACACTTAACATCTCATTAGACCATTTTCTATTTTTAACATCTAAGTATAGAGTTCCTGATGCATCGGACATATCAGTTGCACATTCACCACTGATTTTATATGCCAAATAATCCTTTGGCAGCATAATTTTTTTAATCCTATTAAAATTATCTGGTTCATTTTCTCTTACCCATAATATCTTAGGAGCAGTAAAGCCTGTTAATGCAATATTGCCAGTCCAATCTGAAATCTTTGCTTTACCAACGATATTATTTAGATAATAACATTCCTTTTCAGTTCTTTGGTCATTCCAAAGTATGGCTGGTCTAATGACTTCATCTTCCTCACCAAGGATAACTAGCCCGTGCATTTGACCACTTAATCCTATGCCCTTAACTTCCGCCTTGTTAATTCCCCTAAATAATTCATCTAAACCCTTTAAAGTCTGCTGCCACCAGTCCTCTGGATTTTGTTCAGACCACATTGGTTGAGGGAAGTAAATAGGATATTCCTTGGTAACGGTTTTTATAATTTTACCTAATTCATCTATAGCAAGTATTTTTACCGATGTAGTTCCAACATCAACTCCAATAAAGTACATCTATATCCCTTCTCTCAATATCTATTTTAAATGATTATTCAAAATTTCTATGACGATTTGACATTTCCTCAAAAGTAGTCTCACTATTATCTACAAGACTCATAATAATCATATCGAATAGTATAAACAAGGATTGTTCAAATAAATTTCCCATGGGTTGAATGGACGGTACTACATTATCTTTTCCTTTATAAACACTTGCAGGTACCCATAGAACAAAATCTGCTAGTTCTGCTGTCTTCCTATCAGGAACTCCTGTTATAAGAGCTATATTGGCTCCAGCCTTTTTAATTTCATTTACTACATAATGGATATGCCCTATTTCTCCAGACCCTGACGTGAAAATAAAAAGATCATCTTTTCTGACAGCAGGAGTTGTATCATCCCAACACCAATGCACTTCTTTTCCATAATGCATTAATCTCATGGCAAAGGCACGAGTCGCAAGTCCTTCTCTTCCTACTCCCATCAAAAATATTCTATCGGATTTATTTATCATATCCATAAGATGTTCTATGTCTTTGTAGTCAATTCTTTCAAATACTTGATCCAATTCTTCTAAAATAGTTTTGTATACTAAATTAAATTTCATATTAGATTCCTCCAATTTAATTAGCTTTTATTTTTCTTGATAATTTCAATGATTTTCCATTGTCAATGAAAAAGTTTGTAATCATTACAGCTAATAACAATATCCCCCATATCAGCTTTTTGGAATATGGCGTAAATTGAAATATTGTAAATGCACTCTGAAGAAATTGTAAAACTGTTATTCCTAAGGCAACGCCAAATAATTTCCCTTTACCTCCATCTGGATCAATACCTCCTAATACAGCTACTAAAATTGTTTGTAATTGATAAGTATCTCCAAATCCCATTCTAGCAGAGTTAACTCTAGAAATTATAATTAAAGACGAGATACCTACTAAAAATCCAATCATAGCATAGGTTTTTATTAGCACCTTTTCAGCATCAACTCCTGAAAATCTTAAAGCTACTGAGTTTTGACCCACCATATATATTTCACTTCCAAACTTTGTCTTAGATAATATAAATGACACTATAATAAAGGTAATAACCAGTAAAATAAATATATATGGAATATCAAATAATGTCTTTGAACTAAGCTTCGAAAATTCTCTTATGCCAACTCTAACACTTTCACCATTAGTTAGGGCCATACCTATTCCTGTATATAATATCATAGTCCCAAGGGTAGCTAATATTGGTGGAATAGATAGTTTTGATATTAATATTCCGTTGAATAATCCACATAAAGTTGAGCATGCTAATGCAGCTAAAACTGCAATTAATATAGTAACTCCACTACTAACACTTTCTATATTAAAAAATTTACCTGATAGTACAAAAGCTGCTATTATACCTGAAAGCCCTGCATTTGCTACTATCGAAAGATCAATTCCTCCAGTTAACATAGCTAGTGACATAGCAATAGCTAAAAATCCAAATTCACTGATTTGAAAAGCCATAGATTGAAAATTATTTATAGAAAAAAACTTACCCTTCAATGTAATACCAAGAAATAAAGTTACTGTAGTGAATACTCCCAATAAAACAAGCATATTTGTATCATTTTTTAGGATACCATTAAACTTATGATACTTTTCATGTGTCGGTTTCAAATTAATCACCTCTTACTTAATCATTTAGTAAATATTAACTGTTTTCTATTATTCTTTCGTTCTTGATAAGATATAATAGAAACACTTGCTATAAGAATTATTCCAATGAATAAATCATTCCATGAAGTTGATAATCCCAAAAATACAAGAGTAGATTTAAATATTTGAATAATTCCTACTCCCAAAATTGCACCTAAAATAGTACCTTCACCACCAGTTAATCGTATTCCACCTATAACTACAGCAGCTATAACCATCAATTCACTTCCAACTAAGGATACAGGATTTATTAAATCTATTTCAGAGAAATAAACTATACCCATAATACCTGATAGTAATCCCATATAGGTATAAACAAATAATTTTGTTTTAAGTATATTTATTCCTGCTCTAAGAGCTGATTCCTCTGAATTTCCAATTGCAAAAATACTACGTCCCAATATAGTTCTATATAAAATAAACCAAGTAACAGCAAGAATAACTACAGCTATTACAAAGAATAATGGAATTCCATAAGATCCAGAACCATTGGTAATTGTAAATAACCGAGCCTTCCCGAAATTAAACAAAGACTGTGGTTTATCAGCCACAGAAATACTGCTTGTACCTATAAAGGTAGTCATAAATCCATAGAAAACACTAGATGTCCCTAAGGTAACAATAAATGTAGATAATTTGAAAAAATGAATTATTAAAGCATTTATAATTCCTAGACAACATCCTATAAAAGCAGAGAACAATAATGCAAAATAAATATTATCAATTCCCAGGCTAAGCATCAATCGTATAGATGAATATCCACTTACTACTGCAATGGCAGTAAAAGAAACATCAATTCCTCCAGATATTAAAACTACCAAAGCACCAGCAGCTAATATTAATGTTCCTGAAGATGTCCTGAGCAGGTCAAATAACGTATTCATAGACAAAAAGTTTTTACTTACGGTACTAACAATTAATATATATACTGCCAATATACTTATTAAATATTTCTCCATTGGTTTTAGTTTTCTAAACCTTTTATTCATCTTCTAGCCTCCCTAATGGATTGTTAATAATTTCAAAAATCTTGTCCTGAACATTATCATTATCAAGATCATCTTCATCTAAATATTTAATAATCTTACCTTCATGCATTATTATTACTTTATTACAGTTTGCTAATATTTCTTCTATCTCATCTGAAATAAGTATAATTCCCATGCCTTTATTTGCATTTTCTTGAATTTTATCATATATTTCAGATTTTGAACCTATATCAACTCCTACAGTAGGTGTATCTAATATGAATACCTTAGGATCAGTAACCATCCATTTTCCAAGAACAATTTTCTGTTGATTTCCTCCAGACAATTTCTTTACATGTAATTCTATATCCTTATTATTTACATTCATATTATTTACAACTTCTGTAGAGATTCTTTCTTGCTTATTCTTATCTATTACTCCAAAATTATTTTTAAGCTGATTCAGTATGGTAGCACCTATATTAAACTTAGCACTACTTTCAAGAAATAAACCCTGAGTTAATCTATCCTCAGGTAAAAGAGCTATACCATATTCCATAGCTGTAGTTGGAGAGTCTATATTCACAGATTTATTGTCAATTATAATCTCACCACTATCAAAAGGATTTAATCCAAATAATGATAGTGCAATTTCCGTCCTACCAGAACCTAACAAACCTGTAATCCCCAAAATATCTCCCTTTTTAAGGGTAAAATTAATATCTTCAAACATACCTTTTTTAGTAAGGCTTTTTACCTCTAAAATTTTATCATCTTTTGAATATGTCTTTTTATATCTGGAATACCCAATCTCTCTTCCAGTCATATAATAAGATAAGCTTTTAGGATTAAGCTCATTAGCAGTAAAATCTCCTACCTTTTCACCATCTCTAATAACAGTTATACTATCTGATACTTCAAAAATCTCATTTAATTTATGACTTATAAAAACAACAGAAATACCCTTTTGTTTTAATCCTAAAACAATAGATAATAATCTATCTACTTCTTTTTTTGTCAAGGCAGTAGTTGGTTCATCCATGAATAAAACCTTTGCATCTAAACTTAAAGCCCTACAAATTGCTACTAATTGTCTATTAGCTATAGATAAATTTCTAATTGGGGCATTTAAATCTAAAAACGCACCTATTTTATCTAATTGTTCTCCAGCAATTCTATATATTTCTTTCCAATTTATAAATTTACTTTTGCTGTAAATCATTTTATTCATAGCAATATTTTCGGCAACACTCATATGCAAAAATAAAGATAAATCTTGGTAAATAACCTGAATGCCTTCTTCTATTGCAGTTATTGGAGTTAGACAACTATAACTTCTATCTTCAATATTTATTGACCCTTTATCAGGTGTATAGACACCAGACAGGATCTTAACAAGGGTTGACTTACCACAACCATTTTCACCTGCAAGGCATTTAATATTGCCCTTTTCAATTTCTACATTAATGTTTTTAAGAGCATGAACTCCATCAAAACTCTTGGAAATATTCTTTGCTGATAATATGTTTCCCATTAAATTCTCTCCCATCTTATGATAATAAAGACAAAGGAAAAGTTTTTATTCCTTTGTCTTTATGTTGCACAAATTAGAATGGATATTTTCCAGGTTCAAATGTTCCTTTTTTTAATTCCAAAGGAGCATTACCATATACAACTTTATCTGTGATTTTAATACTTTCATATCCAGGTCTACCTAAATCTATTCCATCTTTAATTTCTTCTCCAGCAAGAATTTTGTACGCAAGATTCACACTTGCATAACCAGCATCTGCTGGTCTCCAAGTTTGAGCATGTGCCATAAAACCATCCTCAAGATAAGGACCTGATACAGAAGGAATACCTAAACTAACAACTTTAACATCAGTATTGTTTCTTTCCTTTAGAACAGAAGCCATATTGCTTCCTGCTGAAACTGAAGTTCCTACAAATCCTTGTAAATCAGGATGTGCATTTAATATTTCAAGAGCTTTATCTCTAGCAATTTTATCATCATTCTTATCTTCATATGGTTGCTCAGATATAGGTGTCATCTCAGGATAATTGGCTTTAATATGTTCCATTCCAGCATTATACCACTCCATATGAGTTTCCATGGTTAATCCACCAACCATGGCAGCAAATTTACCTTTACCACCCATAGCCTTTGCCAACTCATCAAACATAAGTACTCCGAAGGATTTATTGTCAAAAGCTTCAACATCATAATCTATTACATCTGCTAAACCAGCAGCTTCATGACTAATGATTATTATTCCTTTTTCTTTAGCTCTTTCTAAAACTGGTCTCATAGCATCTGGATCATTTGGAACAACAGCTATAGCATCTACACCTTGTGCTATTAAGTCTTCAACCATTTGTACTTGTTTAGCAGGGTCTCCACCTTCAGGAGCAATCTGCCAAGCTTTTACTTTTCCTTTATATTCATTATTAAACTCTTCTACTCCCTTTCTCATATCATCAAACCATGGAATACCTTCATGTTTTGCTACCATTACTATTTCAAATACATCTTCTCCATCACTAGCTGATTGATTATTTCCTTTTGGACTACATGCTGCTACTAATGATAAAATCATTAATAGTGAGATAAATGCTAATATTCTTCTTGAGTATCTCTTCATTAAATTTTCCTCCTAATAATATTTATTTGTAAAATTCAGCATTATTCTGAATGATTTACCACATTAACTAGTCTACCAATGATTGAGACATTACTTCTGATGATAAAAAAGTTGATTCTCTTTGGATTAATTTTGTTTCTACTAAATAATTTTTAATGACTATGTCTTCACCATTAATTAAATCAATTAGAAATTCTACTGCCAATGCACCTAAATCCTTAATAGGTTGCTCTATAGTCGTCAAGGAAGGATGCACTAACTCACATATAAAGCTATTATCAAATCCAATTATTTGTATATCATCTGGAATTCTTATACCTTTTTCCTTTAAATACTTCATCACTGTAGCTGCAGCAATGTCATTAAAAACAAATATTCCATCATACTTTTCAATATTTATAATGTTATTTAAATTTTCTTCAAGCATTTTAACTTGAAAGTCACTTTCAAATCCTATAACATGGACTTCAAGATTTTTTTCCTTTGCACCATCTATGAATCCCTGATATCTCATTTCAGTAGCATCAAAGGTCTTAGGCCCCTTTATATGCAAGATACTTCTGCATCCTCTTTCATATAAATGATTAAAAGCCATTTTACCTCCTTTATAGTTATCAGAAGATATAGTGAGAATAGACGGTGATATATGATTTTCAAAAGAAATAACTGGAATCTGAATATTCAGATATTCATCCTTGCACATACTCCTAGAAGCTATAATACCTGCTACTCTATGACTTTTTAGTACCTCTAAATATTCCTTTTCTTTTTCCTCATTGTCTTCCGTATTACATAAAAACAATGTATATCCAAATCTATTAGCATGTTCTTCTATTACAGTAGCCATTTGATTAAAAAATGGATTTGTAATATTAGGAATCATTAAACCTAATGTTTTAGAGTTTTTGGTAAAGATTGCTCTTGCCAATGCATTAGGTGTATATCCAGATTCATCGATTTCCTTTTGAATCTTCAACTTTACCTCTTCACTTACATATCCTGTATTATTTATGTATCTCGATACTGTGGCTATTCCTACTCCCGCCCTTTTGGCGATTTCTCTAATATTTGGCATAATCTTTCAACCTCATATTCTTTATATAATTGTATGAAACATGTTCCACATGATTGATTATAATTATATCATTATAAAATACTATCGTCAATAGCGGGACATAGTCATATAGCGATGTCCAATATTTGTCCCACTATTCAAATAAATAAGGTGTCCCTCTTTCTATATATAAAGGGACACCTTATTTATCTATATTCTCATGCACTTCACAAATAGATAAAGTGAATGGATACTCCGAAAAATCTCTAATTAATTACTTGGTTTCAGTTTTTTCCTTTTTTGGTAAATGTAATCTATTAATGTAACTGCTCCACTTATTAAAAGTCTAAGATAATAATCTATTATACGCCATAATAGAGTTGCATATGATAAAATTTTATTAGGAAATAATGTCTTAAACAGAATATAGAATCCACCTTCTGAAGCACCTGCTGTACCTGGAGTTGGCATAAAAGAAATTGCCATATAATGAAGTGATTGAATAGCAATAATATCCAAATAAGAAATCCTTTTCAGACCTATTGCTAAATATACGAAATAGGTAATGGAAAAATAAAATGTTAATTGTAAAGTAGTAATTAAGATTAAATATATAGTAGTTATTTTATTTTGTTTAATAATTTTTATACTGTCCATATAATCTGCTAAGCTATTATTCAACTTTTCAATTGCCTTATCTATATCACTTACTAATTTTAATTTATGTCCGACTTTAAACAATTTAATTAAAAGATTTTTAATAAGTTTTTCATTTAAAAAAAGTCCTATTACTATTACAATTCCAAGAAAGTTTATAAAGCATCCTAATATTATAAATGACAATGCGACTCTTGATTTATCATATAAAAATTTAAATTTAAAAACAAACATGATTATAGCATAAAATGTAACTACCAATTGGTAAATTAAAAATTTATTTATCAGTAAAGAAGTAGCTACCCCTAGGGGGATTCCATCATTCACTAGAGAATATATCTGTGCAGGCTGTCCTCCAGTAGCAAAGGGTGTAATAGAACTATAATATTGTCCAATCATACTAAGTTTCATTGAAGATATAAAATTAGTATCTACACTTAATATTTTTTTCATTTTATAAATTATATAACCATCACAAATCCAAAATAATAATAATGATAAAAAAGATATAATTAGAAATATTTTATTTGTATTTTTAATTATGGATGGTAAATCTGATAAATCATTGCTATCAATTAATATCCATAATGTAGTTCCTATAAGTAATATTAAAATTACATAATTTATTGCTTTTTTCATAAATTAGTCCTGCTTCTCATTCTATCTACTAATTGATCATTTGTTATCCAGAATTCCTTCATTTTTCTTTTCTTCCTCCTCTTGTTGCTATATTTTCTGCTATATACTGTCTCTAATATCCGTTCCCATAATTCTACAAAAAATGAATTCAATATAGAATTTATATCTATAATCATAAATCCTTCCCTTTTCAATAAAGGATAAAGTAAAGTTTTTCCATGAAAAGCCTTTATATCTATAAATTTACTATCTTTTCCGACAGCATAGGCCAAAGAGTCTAGCTCATCTTTAAAGATTGTAACTATATCTTTAAAACTTAGATCCATATTCCTTATTTTTTGATTATCTATATGAATTTCAGCTAGAAAATCTCCTCTTTTAATAATAGTTCCATCAGGAAGACCTTTTTCCTTACCTCTATAGATATGAGGAGCAACATATAGTACTTGTTCTTTAGCATGTGGAATATATAGCCAATTACTATGTCTTACTATTTTCTTATCTATTAATTCAACTATCTTTAGAAACAATTTTCTCATACTTATTACCCCTCTTACTCTCATCTATTGTTTTAAATTTAAATCCTTTTTCTATTAATTTGGGAATAATTATTTCTAAAGCCTTAATAGTATTTTCAGGTGCATTCTCTGCCCCATTGCTATCATGTAATACTATTATATCTCCTGACTTTGTATTATCGACAATTTTATTAATTATATGTTCCACAGTAGTTTTCTTACTCCAATCTTGGGCATTTAGACTCCATAGTATTGTCTCTAGTTTATTCTTTCTTGAAAAATATGAAGTAAATAGATTGAACGTACCCCAAGGTGGTCTAAAGTACTCTAATGAATAATTAAGATCATTAAAAATTTCCATGGATTTTTCAAAATCCCTTTTAGTTTTCCAGAAAAGAGATAGCCAAAAGCTCCTATGACTATAAGAATGTAGGCCTAATCCATGTCCATCTTCAATCATCTTATTAATTATATCTGGATGTTTCTTAGCCTTATTAGCCACTACAAAAAATGTTGCTTTTATTTCGTATCTTTCCAAAATTTTTAGTATCCTTAATGTATATCTAGGATCTGGACCATCATCAAAGGTTAAAAAAATACTATCCTCATTATCAATTTTTTTAATTATATATCTGCATTTGTTTCTAAAATATATATTAGGTAAAATATTATAGGCAGTGAATCCAAGCCCTAAAGCTTTTACTGCAATGAAAAGATTTATTTGAATCACCTTCTTTACTTTAAAGATATAGCTATTTATGAAGTAATTTTATAGCCTCTTCTCCTAAAACTCTCATATTTATCTTTTGTTTTAAAGCACCTATATTTTTCTTATATATACCAATTTCTCCTGTATTATCAGCTAAATCTTTTATAATAGAATATAAGCTATCCATATCTAAAGCAATAATACCAATAGATTTTTTAACTATAAATTTAGCATTCTCTAGCTCCTGCCCTAACTTAGGATTGTAAACAACTAGTGGAAGTTCTGAAGCAATAGCCTCAAACACAGTGATTCCACCAGGTTTAGTTACTAATATATCTGATTGAGCCATTAAAGAAGCTATTTCATCAGTATAGCCAATAGGTATAACTCTTTCCATGTTCATCTCTAATAGTTTTGCTAATAATTCTCTATTTTTCCCCGTTAATACTATAGTAGTTACTTTACCAAGTTCATTGAATCTACGATAAAATTCTTCATCTTCTGGTAATAGCCCCACCCCTCCACCCATGACCATAATAATTAAATGATCCTTTGGTAGGTTTAATGATGGTATACCTTTTTCCTTTATTAAAAACTCTTTTCTAAGGGGTATACCCGTTACAATTATCTTTTGCTTCTCAATACCCTTTTCTATCATCTTATTTTTCACATATTCTGTAGCTACAAAATATTTAGAACAGTTAGGTGCAATCCATTCCCATCCATGAACTACATCTGTAATACATGTAATTAATGGCATAGAAAAAAAATCTTTTTCTTTCAAATTTGAAATATAGTGTGAGGCCGTAGGAAAAGTTGAAATTATCATTTTAGGCTTAACATCTAATAAATATTTTTTTAATCTATTTAAATTATACTTATAAAAAAATTTATCTGTATATAAATGTTCATTTTGACTTTTTTTATAGTAAAAACGATTATATATCTCAGGACTTTTCTTTACTAAATCTATATAAAATTTATACATATTCTTAGATAGCTTAGGCATCAAAATTTGAAAAACATCTACAATTTCTATGTTTATGGAAGAATCCATATCTAATATATGTTCTTTAATTCCTTTGGCTACACTTATGTGACCTAGTCCAAACTTTGACGTCAAGATTAATATATCTATATTACCCTCCATAGACAGTACCTAATCTATAGTTGTAGTCTTGTATCAGCTTTTCTCCTAGTTTAAAAACCTTATCTAGGGAAAATTGTTGAGATAGCTTTTCCATTCTTTTTCTCATAGCTTCTAAAATCTCAGGATTATCCATAACAGTTTCTATAGTTGCCTTTATATTATTTTCTTCTACATAGATTGCCAAGCCTTCTTTTACTAAGAAGTTTAAATTTTCTTTTTCCTGCCCTGGTATATAATATGGTGATATTATAGGAAGTCTTTTTGCTATGGCTTCAGATATTGTTAGCCCTCCAGGTTTAGTTATAATAACATCAGAAGTTTCCATTAAGTAAGGAATTTCATTTGTAAATCCATATAACTCAATCCTTCCAGCATTAATTAAATCAAGATAATGATTTTCTATTGAGTTTCTTAATTGATTATTATTTCCACAAACCACTACAATATGAAAATTTCTTTCTAAAGATACGATATTTTGTAATACTGTTTTCATATTTTTTAGTCCCAAACTGCCTGCCATTAATAAAACTTGAAAGTTTTCTTTTTTAATTTGCTCATTCCTAGAGTCTTTAAAGAATTCCCTTTTAATAGGTATGCCATAAGAATAAATTTTATCTCTCGACATCCCCCTTCTTTCTAAAGTTTTATTTGTATAGGCACTTCCAGTAATGTAGGCATCTACATTTGAATTTATATAAATATAGTGTGCTTCATAATCTGTAACCACAGAAATAAAAGGAATATTAATCATTTTATTGTCTTTCAAATGTCCTATAACACTTACTACAAAAGCATGAGTTCCTATAATTAAATCTGGATCCTCTTGCAAGATAGTATGATAGATTTTTTGTGCCGCTATTTTAGTAAAAGATTTTGTGACAAACTTATTGATAATTTCATTATTACTAATTTCATAAATACTACCGTAAAAATTAGGAAATTTATTAATAAGAATTTTATAAAAATCCATAAAAATAGTCTCTGATACTTTATTTATCTCCTTTAATATATCTACTTTTTTTACTTTATAACCTCTCTTTGTAAATTCTCCCTCTAAAGATGATGCAGCTTCATTATGACCGCCACCTGTAGCAGCAGTAAATATTAAAACCTTATCCATAATTAATCCCCCTATTTAGATGTTTTAAGTCATTTTTCGAGATATTTTTAAATCATCATTTAATTTTACAATATCACGCCTATATTAATATAACGTTAATTATAGATTAAAACTTCCTAATTCTTTATATATTTTTTATTTTCTTTATGTATCAGTGTACTATCTTCATAGTACACCAGCACTGCAATGTTTGTCAACTATTAAAATATATTGTAGGGATTTAATAAATTCTCAAATAATTTTTATCAATCAAAAAACAGGAGAAACTCCTATTCTCTAAGGGGACCTCTCCTGTTTTCTTTAATTTCCAATACTAACTTCAATTGCAATAGTAAGTGCCTTTACAATATAATCCAATGACATACTAGGTGCCATCCTCTTATCTATAACCTGTTCTGGTATATATGGTATATGAATGAATCCACCTTTTATATTTTTGTATTTCTTGTCTATATTATAGAGTAAGCTATACATAATATGATTACATACATAAGTACCTGCTGAATTAGATATTTCTGCTGGGATTTTATTTTCTTTTAGTTTATTCACTATTTCCTTTATTGGTAATGTTGAAAAATAAGCTGCATCACTACCTTCAAATATAGGTTTATCTATAGGCTGATTTCCTTCATTATCTGGTATACCAGCATCATCAATATTTATAGCTACCCTCTCAACACTTATCTTATCTCTTCCACCTGCTTGACCAACGCAAATAACTATATCTGGTCTATCTTCTTCCAACGCCATTTCTAATATTTCTTTAGATTTCATAAATACAGTAGGTAGTTCTAATTTAACTATTTCAGCACCTAATATCTTATCTTTTAGCATCTTAACTCCTTCAAGAGCTGGATTTATTGTTTCTCCTCCAAATGGTTCAAATCCTGTAACTAGCACTTTCAAAATATCTCCCGCCTTTCATTTTATCTCCCTAATACTAATATTATAACTTTTTCTATCTATTTTTAGGTTAAATTTTCTTATCTTATTAAATTCAAATCTATTACTATCTATTATATCTTTGATTTTATTAAATGTATTTTCATATTCTTTATAGATCTGATGAGCTTCTTCAAGAGATACTTTTTTAAATCTAATTAAATTCCCTGTTCCCATCTGACCCAGTTTTGATAGGTCTGGAGTTATTACTGTTGCTATCTTAGTATATCCTCCAGTAGTAGCTCTATCAGCCATCATAATTATTGGAGATCCATGACCTGGGACCTGAATAGAGCCGAAGACTATGCCATCAGAAATAATATCCGCATCCTTTTTATGAATGATCTTAGGTCCATCTAATCTATAACCCATCCTATCAGCTTCAGAAGTAATAGTATATTTTGAATTAAGGAAAGTTCCTATAGCATCATCAGTGAAATAATTATCCTGTGGCCCCATAATCACTCTAATGGTTTCTTCTTTTTTATATATAGGAAGAAATTTTTGAGGTAGATAACTTCCTGAATTATGTAAATCTCTAGAGCCTAGTTTTATCTCATCTCCACTAACTAGCTTTCTTCCTTTATATCCTCCTAATCCACCTCTAGTAAAAGTAGATTTACTCCCCATTATATCTGGAACATCAATTCCTCTACTAAAAGCAATATAAGTTCTTACACCACTGACTAATCCAGAAAAACTAAGAATATCTCCAGCCTTAATTAAAAGACTAGTCCACATAGGTACACTTTCTCCATTAATCTTTGGATTCATATCTGCACCAGTAATACTAATTATTTCATTACAATAAAAAATAATCTCCGGTCCTGAGAAAGTGATTTCTAGAATTTCCGAATACTGATGATTTCCCACCAAGATATTAGCAGCTCTAGCAGCAAAATCATCCATAACTCCAGCTACAGGTATGCCAAATCTTTCGTACCCCCATCTTCCTTTATCCTGAATTGTAGTGAAAAGTCCGGGTTTTATAATCTTAATTTTTTCCATGATTACTACCTTCTTTAACGATAATATTCACCTTGTACTGATTTCTTTTAATCAAATCTTGTATCCTTATATATTCTTCTTCTCCAATAGGGACAAATCTTAAATAATCTCCCGCATTTAATAATACAGGAGGACTTTCTAATGGATCATAGAGTTTTATAGGGGTACGTCCTATAAGCTGCCATCCTCCAGGACTATCTATAGGATAAATTCCCGTTTGCTTACCTGCTATGCCAGTGGAGCCAGCAGGTATTTTAGTCCTTGGAACCTGAAGCCTTGGGGTCTCTATTCTTTCATCCATCCCCCCTAGATATCCAAATCCAGGGGTGAATCCCAGCATATATACAAGATAATCTATAGAACTGTGTATTTTAATAACTTCCTCTACAGTAAGATTATTATGATTTGCTACGAATTCAATATCTGGACCATATTCTCCACCATAAACAGTAGGAATTTCAACAATTCTAGCTTCTTCCGAATCAATATTACTTAAAGACTTGTCTATTTCCTTTAAGCTATCGATAAAATCCTTATAATCTATCACCATAGGATCATATATTATCTGTATTGATCTATAGGTAGGAACTATATCAATAATTCCTATTATATTTGACTCATCAATAGCCTTAACCATACTACGAACCTTAGCATTAATCTCTGGGCTGATACTGTTCCCAAATTCGACTATTATAGCCCTGTCCCCTGCAATAATATACCTTACATTTTCATACATAAGCTCCACCAACTTTTATATAAATTCACTTAGACTTTTAATTTGAATTCCATCTTTAATTAAACTCTCTCTAATATATCTTACAAAATCAACAGCCATTGGATTATCACCATGAACACATATGGAATCTGCAACTATAGATATTTTCTTGCCGCTTATTGTAGTAACCTTTCCTTCTAAAACCATATCTTTTATTCTTCTAAAAGCCTCTTCCTTATCATGGATAAAAGCACCGGGTAATTTTCTATTAACTAAGGTACCATCATCATTATAACCCCTATCGGCAAACACTTCTTGAGCAACCCTTAGGCCATTTTCTTCAGCAAGTTTAGCTATATAACTACCACTTAGAGCAAGAAGTATAATATCCTTGTCCACATCTAGAATACCCTTAATTATTGCCTCCGCTATTTCCTCCTTGACGGATGCTGTATTATAAAATGCCCCATGAAGCTTCATATGTTGAATCTTACCGCCATTTGCCCTAGCAAAAGCACTTAATGCCCCTAACTGATAAATCATATAAGCTCTGGCTTCCTTTGGACTAATATCCATATTTCTCCTGCCAAACCCCATTAAATCAGGATAACCCGGATGTGCTCCTATGGCTACATTATTATTTATGGCCTCCCTTACAGTGTGTTCCATAATCAATGGATCACCTGCATGCCATCCGCAGGCAATATTAACAGAAGTCACATATTTAATTACCTCTTCATCCATACCTAAATTGTAAGAGCCAAAGCTTTCACCAATATCAGAGTTTAAATCTACAATACCATTCATAATAACATCTCCTCATTAACTTGATATCACAATTAAAAACCCTCTGTTTTATAGTAACAGAAGGCTTTAGTATTTTCAATATAGCCCCGTAGATCTGGGATGGTATTTTTATATCACTCAAACCACTGCAAAATTCTCAATATTTTATATCAGTTTAAATCCACTTCTTAATGTTTCCGTAGCTTTATCCTATGTCCTTTAAGAGACACAACTCTTATTCCTCTATTCTTTCTTTCATCACTGCTAGTAGTTTTCCTAATCCCATTTTTAAACAATAATTACTTTACAACTCATGCTACTGCCATATTCATTTTCTATAAACACCCAAACAACATTACCTTTGGCTTCTAATATCTCGTAAATATACTTTGAATACTCCCTATCTATGTATCCTATCTTTTTATCTTCTAGTGTAAATATTCCTATAGCGAATTCATCATGTAGATTGTCTCTTTCATGTTTAATTAATAAAGGATCACCTTCTATTAACTTTATTGTCTCATATAGTCCATATCCTTTAATACTGATTGACAATATCTGGGTATATTCATTAACATCTTGTAAGAATAAATTCTTAAATATCTTCCACTGCTCCAATTCGTGAGAACTTATTAATATACCTAAATTTTCTATGTTAACAAGATTTGCATATTTTGTCCATTCATAAAAATATTCAGGAATAACTATATCCATTTTGCTATGCAGACTGAAAGTTTTCACAGCCTTTATTAAAAGTTCTCTTTCATAAAGACCACTCTCCATTATTTCAACCATCCCCTTATCTTCTACTCCAAACTTACAATAAGCTGGGATGTTGCAAAAATCATCAAATATTCTAAAGCTATTCCATTTAGTTATAGTTTCTAGGTTTTCTACAAATAAAGCATCATATAACTGATAAACTAAACTAAAATACCAAGCCCCTTTATAAATAATTTCTTGGTCTATGAAGTCTACACATTTATCGAAATTTCCATTGAAAAACTTATTACATATTGTTGCATAATTGTCCATAAAAATCCAACTATTTAAACAATTATATATAAATTCTCCATTATAATTAGTTTTGAATTCTGGCAATTCTATTATTTCATTAATTAATTGAATAAATTTAGGATTCAGTTTTCTATTTTCAAATACATAATCTAATTCTTCATCTAAATTATTAATAACCGCATAATATATACCAATAGCAGTGTCAATACTCAATCCTGAGTTTTTCAATATTTTCTTAATAGTAATATTATCGACTAAATCAATCTTATTCCTTATATTAACAACCATTTCTTTTGTATGGAATATTAACTTTTCTTTTTCTTCATGTCTAGCATCTACACTATAAAATAGTGATTCTATTATCTTTAAATAGTCCTCATCAGTTTGAAGTAAGTTATTTTCAGTTAAATCAAAAATAACGGAGTTATATATCCTAATAATTTCCTTTTCACTTTCATCTAATTCGCTCTCTTCCTTTTCCAACACTTCTAACAATTTTTTCACTGAACTATCTATAATAATAGAACTTAAATCTTTATACAAGTAATTATCTCTCATACGAAAAATACGTTTTTCATGACTTTTAACATCATATACAGGATTTAATTTAATTGGTAATACTACATACCCTTCAGTTTCTCTCATAGCCCTACCCGCTCTACCAACTAAATTCTCTATCTCTTCTAAGTTCATTTCATTACTTCCTGCATATAAACTCCCTAATATGATAGCTGATATTGGAAAATTTAATCCTTGCGCTAAAGTAGATGTAGCTGCAAGCACTTTTATAATACCATCTTTAAATGCTATTTCTATAATTCTTTTCACATTATTAGGTAGTCTTTTATGATGAAAAGCAAAACCCAATCTTATAGATTCAACTAAATAATGATCATATCCTATTGTTAGGGCTACATAGTTAGCGATATCATTCAACTTTTCTTTTTCATAACCAGACAATAATATCTTTCTTTCAAACATATTTAAACAAAACGATTTGAACCAACTAGTATTTGGTATATATACCAGAACATTGCCAATATTAGAAAACTTCTCTGCTAAATCAGCACAAAAATTCAGATTTTTATATAATTTGCTTTTGCATGTTACATGTCTTGTTATGCTAGGAAATTTTATATTTCCATGCCTATTATTTGGATAAAATATTCTTATTCCACTTTCTATTAATTCATCATAATGTCCTCGTTTGGGGCTTTCATAATTATTTAAATAATGACCAATTATCTTTATTTGTTTCGTTGGTCTGCAGTCAGTATTAGAATATTCTCTTGTGATATCTGTTCCTATCCATTCCTTAAACTTCAATACATTAGGTAGTACTGCTGATAGAAATAACATCTTAGGCTCATTTCCTAAATTCATCAACTTTATTTTTGCTACTACAAATTCTAATAATAGTCCTCTAGATCCTGATGAAATGTTATGGAATTCGTCAAATACAAAAAGTTTACATCTTTTAATATAATCGTCTTCTTTTCTTATTAGGGAATCGAGCTTTTCTTGTGTTATAATCAATACCTTAGAATCTTCAATCTTATTTTTTTCAATATCAGGACTTAAGACATCATATCCTGACACTAAAGCATCTACATCAATATTTAATCTTTTAAACATTGAACTTAAATCTTGCTTAACCTGACTTAATAGCGCATTTGTTGGTACAACATATATACAAGTATTATCTTTATATTCTTGCAATACTTTTAGAATGCATATCTGAGCAATTAAACTCTTTCCTGAGCTTGTAGGTATATTTACAATATTATTTGTATTAATATCTAATAGATTGTTGTTAATGATTTCAATTTGATGAGACCATAACTCATAAGTTGGTTTACGTTTGCTTCCGATTAATGACTTTATTGAATCCTCTCGTAGATGCTCTCCCAAAACATACCATAATGATTTATTTATTGTCATATGTATGCACTCTTGAATTTTTTTGATGATCCATATTTCTCTATAGTAGTTATTTGTTAAGGCCAACTCATATGTTTTTTCTAAATTAAGTTTTATATCTTCGATAATTTTTTCTTCGCCTGTATTGAGATATATAATAGTTCTATATATCTCTTTGATAATATTATTTAAAATATGATATTTAATATTCTTTGTATTAACTATCATTCTTCTGGCAATTTCCTTTTCATCAATGCTTAAGACTCCATAATTTTTAGAAAGAAAAGCTAATATTGCATAAAAGTATATTTCTTCACCATAAAGATCTTCAATATTAAGATGATATTTACGAAAGATCACATATGCTTTAGAAGGATTATCTCCTAATGCTGCACAACTTATGGCTATTAGTAGCAATTCTAAATATCCGTTCTTAAATTCTTCAAATCTCAATTTATAAATTTTACACAATTGTTCAAATAAATTTAAGCTAATATCAAATAAATCCCGTTTTGTTTGAGAATCTATAGCTTTTTCAAACATTTCATCAGTAGCTAAATCAAATAAAAACAGCCCTATTTCTTTTAGCTTCTTTATTTCATCTTCATCTATAGTGAAAGCTTCTTTATCTTCCACTTGAAGATAATATTTGAGAAGTAAAAAATGAATATTATTAATTTTATTAATTAACTCTATTCTACCTTGATATTTATGTAAGCTTTTGCATATATTATCAATTGTAATTAAATCCCTCATTTTACTCTCTCCCTAGTATGTTGTTAGTACTTATTTCAAACTGCTTTATGTAGTTATCTAAATCACTAACTGGTACAAATCTTACAATTTTTTCAGCATTTTCTGCATATGGCTGAGCAGTAAATAAATTTAGTGGTCTACCTGAATTATCTTTATACATTTTATTATATATATCTAAATCAAATGTCATTACTACACCAAATGATAAAAGAGAATCTTTTTTAACTGTTGAGAGTTTTATTTCTTTTATTCTTTCTTTATCTATAAAAGAATATTTATTATGTTCAGCTATATCTGATAGTTGTTGCAATATACCATGCACTTCTATGTTTGAAAAATCATTATTTCTGACCTCATCAGCTCTTGAGGATGGTCTATCTGTAGTACATTTTGAGCTCCAGATCCTTAATATTACTTTATCTCCAGATTCATTTCTTAATTCCCATCTATCAGGCCCTTGTTCTGATGAATTACCTCTTTTTAAAGGCAAAAAATAAATAGGACTAGCATCAAAAGTTTCACATAACCATGTGGCAATGGTCTCTCCTAAAAGTCCCTTTATATTATTATCTTTATTAGAGTTATTCCATATTGAATCAAATATTTCATTTACAGTTTTTCTAAACTCAGGTATTATATTCCCTATGGTAATATCTTTTGTACTATCTATTAATAAATCCCTACCTACATGTTTTTCAATAAAATATTTATTTAATGCTTCTTTAAATTCTTCCATCTTCTGTATCTTTTCTTTATCTGAACTTTTTATTAAGTAGTCAAATCTAATATAATATTCTTTTAATTCATCTTTTATATGTGGTTCTAACCAGTTATCCAAACCAATTCCCCCTTAGTTTGTCATAAGTTTATATGAACATTAGCTTTATTGATGCCATTTAAATTAAACTATGATTTCATCTTTTAATATAACTATACGATTCATATTCGCCTTTTCTGATATTCTATTCAATTAATTAATTTAATAATATTCCTCCCTGGATATCAGTCAAAGCGCATAAGTCTCTATTATTATAGAATCATTACGTTTTGCTAGATTTTTTAATTTACATTTGCATTTTTTTCTTTTCTAACTTATAATTTCTTTGATAGTTAACCATTAAAATTAATTTTATGTACTCAGTAAATCCGATTTCCTGTGATCATATAGGTGTTCTTACAAATGTACATCAATTTTAGAAACATACTTAAAAATCTTACAATAAAAACAATTATAAAAATTTATTAAATATAATTTTAAAATTAGATAATTCAATTTTAAATAATTATTCTGACGTTATAAATCTGCACCTTTTTCTATTTACTATAGATTAACTATCAGCGTAATAAATTTTATTGTATTTGATTTTAATTATAACCCCCTTATATATAATGCCAATACTATTTTTTTATATCAGCTTAAATTTATCATTTTATTTCAAGTTATATACCACTAATATCAGGATACCATATCTTTACAATATATCCAACAAAACGACTTAAGTATACAAAATATTCAAGTAACTTCTTCGACTTATATACAAATAATTAGTCCATCTTATAGTTAAAAAATCAGAGCTAATTAAATTATAGAATCAAATGTCCCGAAACTTATTATAGGAAAAACCGAGCTTTCATATTTAAAAAATAGTTGGTTCATCTAAGAATAAAATACCAGGATTATACATAATTGCTATTGCAATCTTTAACCGCTACTACACCGATCTTTCTACGAGCCTTAGCAGGTTTTTTTACAAGAGATTCCCCAGCGATTAAAATCTCACCAGAGGTAGATCTCTTCTGTGTCGTAAGCATACTGATAGTAGTACTTTTACCTGCACCATTTGCTCCTAAAAATCCAAACATCTCTTCTTGCCTTACATTAAAGTTTATTCCTTTTACAACTTTGATCTTTCGACCTTTATCTAATGTGAATTCTTTCTTTAATTTTATTACTTCTAAAATATTTTTTGACATCATCTAGCTCCTTTCTTGATTAGATTTATTTCACAATTTAAGTTTTGTAGTAATTTTAATTGCTTAGCGCCCCACCAAAACTGATATGATACTTCCAAAGTAGACAGTTTAATTAATTAAAATTAGATTATCTACTTGGAGGTATTTTTTTATGGGAAGAAAACCGAAGTATAGTAAAGAAGTAAAAATTAAAGCGTGTGAAGATTATGAGAAAGGTCATGGTAGTTTTAGTGATATTGCTGAAATGATTGGAACCGAAAAGTCAGTAGTCCGTAGATGGTATCTAAGATATAAAGAACATGGATCTAGTGCATTTGAAACCTCAAATAAAAATAATTCGTATGGTAAAGAGTTTAAGTTGTCAGTAATAGAGGAATATACTTTATGCAAATACTCAATGGCAAACTTAGCTGCTAAATATAATATTTCCGTAGGAGTTATCGGTAACTGGGTTAATAAATGGTATAATGGTATAGAAATAAAGGATTATGATCCTAAAGGAGATGTCTATACCATGAAGTCTAGAAAAACTACATTTGAAGAGAGATTAGAAATAGTAAAATGGGTTATTGAAAATGATATGAGCTACAAAGATGCAGCTGATAAGTATTCAATTACTTATGCACTCGTATACAAATGGACAAGGGCATATATAGACAAGGGATCAGAAGCACTAAAGTATCAAAAACGTGGACCAAAGGCAAAGTCTGAAATTGATGAAAGCAATTTAACAGAAATAGAGAAGTTAAAGCTAGAGCTTGAAAAAGAAAAATCATTAAGAAAAAGAAGAGAATTTGAACTTGAAGTTCTTAAAAAAAGAGGAATTCGAAAAGAAACTTCGCTCTCGAAAGTAAGACAGGAAGCAGAATACAAAACAGTAGACTTTTTTAAAGATAAAGGCTGTTCAGTAGCCAAGTTATGTGAAATTCTAGATGTTTCAAGAAGCGGATACTACAAACATAAAAATAGGGTTAAACCTGAAAAAGAAAAGCAAGATGAATTGCTATGTTCACTAATCAATGAATATCATTCAACTTTTGACGGAATTTTAGGGTATAGAAGGATGACCATGTTCATTAACAAACTAAATCATAAATCATTTTCAGAAGGATATATCCATAGACTTATGAATATTTTAGGTATTACAGCCAGAATTAGAAGAAAGAAGGTTAATCGTAAGAAAATAAAACCGGAATATACAAAAGAAAATATTTTATCAAGAGATTTTACCGCTAAGGCTCCTAATGAGAAATGGCTTACAGATGTAACTGAAGTCTCAGTTCTTGGAGACACAAGAAAGCTTTATTTAAGTTCAATTATGGATCTTTATGATAATAGTATTATTGAATATAAACTTTCCTTTAAGAACAATAATCATCTTATATTTAGCATGTTTGATAAAGCAATAAAAAAATATCCTGATGCAAAACCAATATTTCACAGTGATAGAGGGTTTCAATATACAGGAAATGCCTTTAAAAGTAAAATTGATGAAGCTGGAATGACTCAAAGTATGTCTAGAGTCGGTAAATGTATAGATAATGGGCCTATGGAAGGATTTTTTGGTACTTTAAAAACTGAAATGTATTATGGAAAAAAGTTTAAAACACTTGAAGAATTAAGAGGCAAAATAGTTGAATATATTAAATTTTACAATGAAAAAAGATTTCAAAAAAGACTAGGATGCATGGCTCCTTTAGAATATCGAAACCATGCATCCACATGTGCATAATATTTTAATTAAATTATCTGCCTACTTGACATGGGTCAGTTCAAACTGGAGGGGTGCTATGTTTTGATAATAACATCCTTTTTTTATATGCCAAATATTATTTTAACATTTTATCATATTCATATCCCATCTCTAATAATATACAAGCACAAATAAGGATGAAGTTTAGTTAGACTTCATCCTTATTTATATATTTAAAATATTAATATAACTATTATTTTCCTATTTCATGCTTTGTGGAACTTCATCCATAGTTCTTTCTTCAACATATAAATTCACGCTGTCTTTAAAAATATCTTTGTACTCTTCTAACTTTTCTTGTGCTTCTTTTTCTGAATTGTATTGACCTAGTTCATATAAATATGTCCCGTTGCTATCCTTCAATACTCTAAGATCTTCTATTTCAAATAATATTTCTTCAAGAATAGCAAATTCCTCTCCTCTTTCATAAGAGCCAGTTCTTATTGAATATATTTTTTGTTCTGAAACTTTTTCTGTATCCCTTGAAATTTGTACTTTCAAATAAGCAGGATTCTTATATTCCTCTACTTTGAAATCAACTGGTTGATTAAATACTATGTTAAATCTTTGTGCGGAATCATCTAAAGTCATCAATTCATAAACATCTTGGATATATTTACTCTTTTTTAGTTCTTCAAAATATTCACTAGCTGAAAGACCTCTTGCACCAGATATAGAAAATGTCATTGTATAAGGCGATTCCTTATAGTCTATATTGAAAGATGGGGCTATTTCTTGGTTTTCTTCACCAAATCCACTAAAATTTATTATGATAACATCAGAATCTTTTTCTTGGTCTAGAGATATAAAATCAACATCAATTCCATCGGTTATTTCGCCGCCTTGAGAACTCCCATTATTAAATTGAAGGATATTAACTAATGTTCCCAAAACAGGAATCCCTTCAAGGCTATTTGCAAAGGATGGGGAAATATTTACGCTTAAAGTAAATATTCCAACTGCCGCAGCTACTGATATAAAACTATTAATTATTCTTTTCTTATTTCTATTATTTTTTTTCATATAATTCTTCCCCCTTAATATTGAATTGCTAATTGTATCATCTAAAGCATTAGGTATTTTTATATCTGAATAAACCTTTTTTAAATCATCTGTGTTATTCTTCAAAATTTTCGCCCTCCTTAAGTTCTATTTTTAAAAGTTCAATTGCCTTATAAAGTCGAGTTTTTACTGTGCTTAAAGGAATATCTAGAATTTCGGCTATCTCCTTCAGTTTCAAGTCTTGAGAATATCTTAGTACTATCACAGCCTTATGGTTATAGTCCAACTTTTCTAGGGCTTCTTTTAAATCTATGTTTTCCAAAACATCATTTTTATTATGATAAATATTTTCCATAGTCTCATTATCCATATATAAAATTTTCTTAGATTTCTTTATAAAGTTTATTGAACAATTAATAACTATACGAACAAGCCATGTGTTAAAATATTCTGGTTGTTTTAACTTGCTTATTGATATATAAGCTTTATATACTGACTCTCCTACTATATCAAGTGCATCCTGTTCATTGTGCACATAACTGTACGCCATTCTATATAAATCTTCTTTTTTGCTATTTATAAGGAGACCGAAGCTTTCATCATCTCCCTTTATTGCTTTAAGAACTAATTTTTCCAGTGAAACCTCCTCCTTGCAAATAAAATATGAGCTCATTTTTATTATCTACTTATTAGACAACTATATATCCGAAAAAGTTTTATTAAATTATATTTTCCATATTATTACTCTTATATATGTATAGGTGATTCTTGTAAAGCAAAAAATAAAACAGACAGGAAAACCTGTCTGTTATAATACCTTATCCATTAAATTCAAGAAGTTTTTATATCCTATCTTTTCTATATCTTCTTTTGAAAAACCTCTTTCTTGAAGCTTGAGTACTAAATTATTACCTTTAGAAATATCTTCTATGCCTACAGTACCTACATAAGGGTCTTCAATAAAGGTATCTGAAGTATCATTTCCAATATACTCAAAGAAATCAAAACCCAAAGCAATGTGATCAATTCCTATGAGATTTGCAATATGCTCTATATGATTTATTAAATAATCAACTGTTCTCTTCTCACGATCTGGA
The DNA here is from genome assembly GCF_902479755.1 of uncultured Tissierella sp. Taxonomy (NCBI): domain Bacteria; kingdom Bacillati; phylum Bacillota; class Tissierellia; order Tissierellales; family Tissierellaceae; genus Tissierella; species uncultured Tissierella sp. The sequence goes on from NZ_CABSQO010000025.1 coordinate 41,674, forward strand.
TGTACAAACTCATTGAAGGCATTGATACCTACAATACCGCCTTTTTCTCCAATAGCTTTTATCTGATCGTCAGTGAGATTTCTTGGAACATTACACAATGCTCTTGAGTTAGAATGTGATGCAATAAAAGGCTTTGTTGTCACATTGTAAATATCCCAAAAGGTCTTATCATTAGCATGAGATACATCTAAAATAATTCCTAATGACTCCATTATCTTAATAGCATCTTTGCCCAAGATTGTAAGTCCTCTACTTATGTCTCCTCTGGCACCTGTTGCTAAAGCATTTTGTTCATTCCATGTTAAACTGGTATGTCTAAACCCTAATTGATATAGAGTATAAATAGATTCTACATCCTCACCAATAGCATTTAAACCTTCTAATCCTAATAATATTGCAAGTTTATTTTCATTAGCAGCTTGATAAAAATCATCGCTATCATATATGACTTTCAATATATCTTGGTTTTCCCATATTTCACTGCTCATAGCTTTGATGCTTTCTAAAAGTCTTTCCTCTGGTCTTTCATCATGGGGAGGATCGATCCATATAACAAAGATGCCTCCAGCCATGTTCCCTTTTCTAAATCTTTCTAAATGATAATCTCTAATAATATTTTTTAAACCCATTTGTCTTTTTACAGTTACATCAGTCCATATGTCTCCGTGTATGTCAAATAACATAAGTTTCCTCCTAAGATAGTGCACAGGAAGCCCCGTGTACTAGTTTATAGATATTGTAATAAATTGCCCATGAATATTCCTAAATAATTTCCTATAATATATCCAAATACACCTGCTAACATAATAGGCCCTATTAGCTTATTCCAACCCTTAGCAATGGCCATAGCAACTGCCGTAGTAGGTCCACCAATATTAGCATTGGATGCAAGAAGAATTTCTTCTAAATTAAACTTAAATAATTTCCCTAATAATAAAGTAACTATCATATTTACAAGAACTATAATTCCTGTAAATACAAGAAGTAGAGGTGATCTAGTGAGTATTAATTGTAGTGAAGCTGGCACTCCTATAACAACTAAGAAGATATAGATTAAAAATGTTCCTATTTCTTGTGCACCATGAATACTAGACATAAAATTAGGCATATAAGTAGCTAAGAGCATGGTGAAAGTAGTTATAAGTAAATATTTATTACCCAAAAATCCATTAAATAAATTATAAATAAAATTACCAGTGGGTATTACTCTGCCTAAAATACTTGCTAATTCAGTGGAAACCCATACTATAGCGAAGGAAATAGCTACTGCAAAAGCTATATCTTTTAATGATATTTCTTTTCTTCCCCAATATTTAGCTGCTAGTGTCTCACCTTCAGCAGTATCTACATTACCTTCTACCTCATCCATATGAGGGTGTTTAAATTTCTTTTGGAAGAATGAAATTGATGGTATTGCTAACAATACAAAGAAATATACTGCCATTAATAGGTTATCAGCTACTGTCAGGGCAGAAATCCAGTCTCCAGATGTTCCAAAGGACTCAGCCATTGCCGCAAAATTTACTCCCCCACCAATATAAGATCCTGTCATCATTGCAGCCATTTTATATAGGTCAGGTATATGATTTCTTAAAAGCATAAAAGATACAAAAGTTCCTAAAAGAGTGCCTATAGAACTAAGTAAAAATATAATCATAATTCTTCCACTTTCACGCCAGATTTTCTTTATATTGGCATTAAATAATAGTAGAGGTATCCCTAGAGGAACTACATACCCCCATACAGCATCATATGTAGGTGCATCTGTAGGAATTACTTTGAAATTAGCTAATACCATAGCAATTATTAATCCAATTATTGCTCCTGTTACTTTAGACGCCCACTTATAGGTTTGTTCAAGATAAATACTTATGGCTGCTATACCAACTAATATTGTCCATAGAGCCCAAGTGTTATCTGCATTAATTAATGTACCCATATTATTCCCCCTAATTTAATTTTTAGAAATTTCTTTCTTGTCATATAATACAATTTATTTATAAGTTTTTTTATGTTAAAATATAGATAAAATTAACAATGGGGGGTTTTTAACTTTGAACATAGATATAGACATAGGTACAAAAATAAAAGAATTAAGAAAGTTAAAAAAAATGAATATCTCTGATTTGGCCGATAATGCAGAGCTAAGCCCTGGTTTAATTAGTCAGATAGAAAGGAACATTGTTACTCCCTCTATAGTTTCCTTGTGGAAAATTGCACAATCTCTTGGTGTTTCTGTAGGATATTTTTTTGAAGAAGAAGCTAAAATCAATACTAGTCCTGTAGTGAAAAAAAATAGCAGAAAACGTATAATAGCTTCCAACAACAATGCTATTTATGAGTTATTATCTGCTGATCTCAATAGAAAAATTGAGTTTCTATATATTACTATTAAAGTTGGAGACTACTCTTCTAAGGATTTTGTAACCCACGAAGGAGAAGAATGTGGTCTTGTAATCAAAGGAAAATTAATGGTTAAAATGGAAAATGAAGAATATATCTTAGAAGAAGGAGATAGTATTTATTTTGACAGTACTATTCCACATAGATATATTAACGTAGGTGACGAAGTCTGCGAATCTATTTGGGCTATGACACCACCAAGTTTTTAGGAGTGTCATATCAATTTATATCCAAAATTTAATTTCATATACCTAAAAAACGGACAAGATTTCATCTTGTCCGTCCTTGATTGAATTTATTCCTGGGAATCATCTTCTTTTATATCTTCTACATTATCAACATCATCATCGTTGTCTTTATTATCAATATCTTTATCATCTTCATCGTCTATTTCTATTAATCCTGTATCTTCATCATAATCAATTTTTAGCCCTAAATTTTCTATAATAAATCTTAGAGGTACATAAGTACGATTATTATATGCTGTTGAAGGAACTTCTAATTCAACTTTCTCTCCATTTACTGTGGCAGTTTTATTATCAAGATATAATACTATCTCCTTATCTCCCTTTGTAATAGTTACTTTCTTTTCTTCGGATTTCCACTCTACTTCAGCTCCAAATCCCTGAGTTAATGCTCTGACAGGAATTAAAGTTCTTCCTTCTTTTATTACTGGTGGCGTATCGAATTTAATATCTTTATTGATACTGATATTTTCTACTGGTATAACTATGATATCTTCATTTTGTTCTTTTAGCTCATCACTAATTTTTCTAAGTTCCTCAAGTTCTTCAATACTATATCTATTTTTGACTACTTCTTTCATTAAATTTATAGTGTTTTTCATTTCTGACTTAATCTCTAATCTTTGTTTTTCTATCTCACTAATTTGAGTTTTAAGCTGCTCTGCAAGCTCTTTATTCCCATTAGTTTCAGCTTCCTCAAGTTGTTTTTCAAGCTCATCTTTTTCAGTTTCAAGTTCATCCTTTTTAACTTCTAAAGCATCTTTTTCTGCTTCTACTAAATCCTTTGCCTCTTTCCAAGACTTATCTTGTCCTTTCCCTGGATTGGCTTTGTTATTATCCCCATTGTTGTCATTATTATTTTTTTCTTTTTCCTCTTTTATCTTTTCGTCTTTTACTTTTTCTTCTTTTACAGGTTGCTTACCATTATTAGAATTGTTTTTCCCATTATTTGCTTGTCCAAACACTGGTGTCGCAGCGATAAGGGCTGTTAGAGCAATTATTGATAGGATTGGTTTTAATTTTTTCACTTCAATTCCTCCCTTTATTTTTATGCACTAATGTAAATTAGTACTTATGTTTAATATAGATAATATCAAATATATTGTTTCTATGATATAGTACTAAAGTGGGAAATTCATCTATAGCCTTTTACATAATTATAAAGGTTATCCCTGAAAAGAAAATAATGAAAATAGAGTAGAAAGTAATTAAAATTAACGATTACCTTCTACTCTATTTTCTTTTCGTTATTTCTTAATTTCCTTAAACATCTCTGCCTGTTTCTTGATTCCTACTTCAGTAGCAAAACGCTCAATACTAGATGCACCAAAGAAACCGTCTACACCTTTAGTCCTTTGAAGCACATAAGCTGCATCCTCTGGCTCAGCAATAGGTCCACCATGACAAAGTATCATAATATCAGGGTTTATAGATTTACCAGCATCGCAAATCTCTTGAACCTTCTTTACCGAATCATCTAAAGTTAAAGCTGTCTTTGCTCCAATAGTTCCCTTTGTAGTAAGTCCCATATGGGCAACTAAAATATCTGCGCCAGCTTCTGCCATTTTCTTAGCCTGTTCAGTGTCAAATACATATGGAGTAGTAAGCATATCTAATTCGTGAGCCTTTCTTATCATATCCACTTCAAGATCATAACCCATACCGGTTTCCTCTAGATTCTGTCTAAATACTCCATCTATTAATCCTACAGTTGGAAAATTTTGTACTCCTGCAAAACCCTGCTCCTTTAACTGTTTCAAAAAAACATCCATAATTCGGAATGGATCAGTACCGCAAACTCCAGCAAGTACAGGAGTGTGCTTAACTACAGGTAAAACCTCATTTCCCATATCTACTACAATTTGATTTGCATCACCATATGAAAGAAGTCCTGCTAATGATCCACGTCCTGCCATTCTATATCTACCAGAATTGTAGATAATAATTAAATCTACGCCACCTGCTTCCCCGCTTTTTGCCGATATACCTGTTCCAGCACCTGCCCCTAAGATAATATTTCCTTTTGCTACTTCATCTCTTAACCTTTTAAGTACTTCAGCTCTAGCCATTATCTTATTCCTCCTATCTTATATAATTAATTATTAGCCTTCATAAACTCAACTAGTTTTTTCGCAGCTGTTACTGCAAATTCTTTATCATTAATGTCTAAATCTATCTCAATTAACTCTACTTTATTTTGATCAATATTTTTTCTAATAGTATCAAACAATATCTTATCTTCCTCTGGCCCATAGAATGGTTGCCCTTCTACATCAATCATAGAAACACCTCTAAGTGGAACTATTAAAGCAGTTGAACCCTTTGCACTATTTAGCTTTTCAGAAATTATTTCACCTAATTTTTTATTTTCTTCTACAGTAGTACGCATCAAGGTTACAGTAGGATTATGTTTATATAATTTTCTTCCAGCAAATTCTTTAGGAACAGTATCTATAGGACCAAAGTTTACCATATCCAAAGCTCCAAGAGATACGACCTGTGGAACTTTATGTTTTCCCGCTGCTTCTAATCTATGAGTCCCTGCAGCTAGAACTCCTCCAACCAATTCATCACACCACTCAGTTGTAGTTAAATCAAGTACACCATCAAAGAATCCGTCCTCTATAAGTCTCTCCATAGTCTTTCCGCCTGTACCAGTTGCATGGAATACCAATACCTCATAACCTTGCTCTTCCAGATATTCCCTAGCCTTATCTACACAAGGGGTGGTTACACCAAACATAGTTGCAGCAACCAAAGGTTTTTTCCCTATCTTTTCCTCATGTTCAAACTTTACCATTCCTGCAATTGCAAAGGCAGCATTTGTAAAAATCTTAGTGGAAATTGAGTTTAGACCAGATACATCAACAATCGACGGATACATCATAATATCACTAGTGCCCACATATTGCTGGGTATTCCCTGAAGCAACTGTAGATACCATAACCTTAGGTACTCCTATTGGCAAAGCCCTCATACCAGGCGTAACTAAAGAAGTCCCTCCACTTCCTCCAAAAGAAATTATTCCATGGAATTTACCCTCTGCATATAACCTTGGTATTAACTTTTCCATTCCCTTTGATAATATTTCAGTCCCTAATGCCCTATCCCTTTTGGCTGCAATTTCTTTAATATCAGCACCTACCTCTCTTGCAACCTCTTCATTTGATACATCTGTTTCGAACATAGGCTCAAATACGCCACAGTGTATTGTAAGAGTCTTTAAACCTAATCCTTCTAAAATATTCTTTACATAGGAAAATTCCTTTCCTTTAGAATCAAAGGTTCCTGCAATAGCAATGGTTTTCATCTAAAAAACCCCTTTCTTATTTAGATTCAGTATAATAAATTATACCCTAAATACATATTTTTTTGCATTATTCTGAAAATCTACCTAAAAAACATGGGATAAGGTTAGACCTTGTCCCATGTTTTTTACTTTAAGCTTTTTTATTTAGCTCTATTAATTACTTTCTACAATTGCTCCCTTAATTTCTCAAAACTATAATGATTGAATCAATCTTTCTGTTGATATAATATATTTTGGTATAGCAGCTCTTATGGTTTTTTTAGGATCTACAACTTGAGATATTTTTAAATCTACAGCCAAACTAGTTAAAATATAAGCATCTTCCCATTCTAATCCTAGAGCACCCTCAAGATATTTTACCGTTTCACTAGTAGCCTCATATAGAGCAGAGTCTAAATTATTACCGGAAGCAATAACCATAGTATATCCATCTGTTTCAAGTAAAGGCCACTTTATTTTTTTGTCCTTAATCAAATTGATTTCAAGGGTAACTTCTGCTGGCACTTCTAATCCAGTAAAGCAAATCTCTCCGTCTCCCATAATTGCATGACAATCACCTAATGCCAGCAAAGCACCCTTTTGATTTACAGGAAAATATAATGTAGACCCAGCTGTAATATCATTAGTATCCATATTTCCACCATGCTTCCATGGACTATCAGTTGCCCATTCCCCATCTTCTTTAGCTGGTGCTACTCCGATTACTCCTATCATAGGTCTTATAGGTAGTTTTATTCCATGGAATATTGCATATCCATCTATAATATCCACAACTCTAATCATTGGTTTACTAACTTGATCCCCAAGTACACCTTCATTAGGTACTACTGCAGCTACTCCTTTGTTAGCAACATCAATGCTAATAACTTTTACTTGAAGTAAATCCCCTTGTTCTGCACCTTCTACATAAATAGGTCCTGTAGCAGGATTCAATCTATCATAGTCAATTTCTGTTAAAACTTGCTCTTCATTATAGATTTGTTGAAAGAAGCAGTCATTTGTCTTTACCTTGATTACATCCCCAGAGGAAATTACCTCCACATGATCCATTAAATTTGTAAATTTGTAAATAACTTTGTTTCCTGAAATTATCTTCATCTTTATCTCCTCCACATCTATATCGAAATTTATATTTATTACTTCAAAAAGACAGGAGAAACTCCCCCTGTCTTAGCTCTTATTTACTCAAGGCTATTGATATCATCAGGTGTTAGTGTAATTAATTCGTGCTTATTAGGATGTTTCTTTCTATAGGATTCCATCAATAAGTATAATACAACTCCAATAAAACTATATATGATAAGTGAGATATATCCACCTATTGCTAATTCCAAAGATGATCCTATGATTATCCATACAGATACTATCATTCCTAGAATGAATAATAGATTACCTCCTGGTGCCTTATAAGGTCTTTCCCATTCAGGAAACTTCTTCCTTAGAACCATTGCATCCAAACAACATATAAAGTATACCAACCCAGCTGCTATACAGGAAACTGCATAAATATATTGAACCCAGTTATCTCCAGTAAAGAGACAGAAGAAAACTGAAAATAATAATACTACAAAATTTGCCACTATCGGTTGTCCATGCTTGTTTAGTTTCATAAAAGCTTTAGGTAACTGATTTAGCTGAGCAGCTCCATATAATACTCTTGCTGATGATACCCAAAATCCCATCAATGTAGTAAATGCATGTAGTATACCTGAAACTATAGCTGCTATACCAACTATTTTAGGTAATCCAAATTTAGCTACAAGCTCTGGTTCTGGTAGATTCATACTTGCTATTTCTTTCCAAGGAGCCATACCACCTATTGCTAATACAATGATAAAATATAGAATCGCAGGAACAAACAATGATGACAGAATAATCTTCCATATTTTCTCTGGTGGAAAGTTTGTTTCTTCTATCATTGTGGGAGTCATTTCGAAGCCTATAAACTTCAAGGAAAATACTGCAAATGCTATAAATATCCCATTGAATCCCCTAGGAAACATACCACCATGAGAAGAAATATTATCAAATGACCAGTTTCCACTAAAGAAAAAAGTTCCAGCAACAATTAATGATATAACTACCATTGTGAAGAAAAATATACTAGCCAATCTTCCTGTAAATCCTATGTTAAAATTAGATAGTATATACCATAAAACTATTATTCCAATAGCAACCCAAACTACCATATCAGCCGGAATAGGAATAAAAAAATTAAGTGCTGTTATAAAAATAAATGCCATCATAGGTGGCTCCACGACTTGTATTAAAAACATCATCCATTGAGCTGCCCAACCTGCTTTATGACCAAATGCATTGGTAGTCCAGATATCAACTGCAGATGAAAATGGTAACATTGCAGTAAGCTCCGCAAAAGTTAGACCTACAGGTATTAACAGTACAGCGAGAATAGGAAATATAATTGCTGCTCCTGCTCCAGTTACAGAGAACCAATAAGGAGCTTCAGCAAGCCAACCGCCGATTACTGCTCCTGAAGCTATAGCTATCATTTGCATAAAAGATAGATTTCTTTTTAATTTTACATCTGACATATTAATACCCCCTATAATTATTTAATAACTTCTAATCGCTCGTCTGTGTTAATAACATGGCAGTAAATATTATTCAAGATTTCCATCTCATAATAAAAAGATACATGCCTATCATTTACCCTCATAGATAATTCCTCCCTTTATTTTAATATAATTACTACCTAAACAATTGCAAATTGTTGATGCTTTGTTGAATACATAATTGAATTTTTTTATTATTCTAAATATATTGTAACATCTCTAGTGTCGATAAATCCTTTACATATATTTTCTTTTTTATATCTTAATATCATATTTTGCAAATCAAAAGTATGAAATAGCAAATCTATAATATGTTGATATGTATATAAGCAAATGATAATCTATAATTAGAGACTTTATCTGTTAAATATATCTTCTTCAAGGAGGGACAAACATAATGTATACAGTATTAATAGCAGATGATGAAATTATTGAACGAAATTATCTAAAAAGCGTTCTCAAAAAACACTCTGACGAATTTACTCTAGTTGGAGAAGCAACTAATGGGGAGCAAGTTATCAATATAGCCTTTCAAAAGAAACCTAATATTATAATTATGGATATTAATATGCCTCTTCAAAGTGGGCTAATTGCTGCCAAAACTATAAAGACAAAGTTCCATAACACCATTATCATCTTAAATAGTGCTTACTCAGAATTTAAATTTGCACAGCAAGCCATCCATTATGATCTTGATGCCTATTTATTGAAACCTGCTAGTGAAAAAGAAATACTTGATACAATGATTAATTCTCTTCACAGAAAATGTCTGAAAGGACAAGTCATTGGTGACTATTGTAATGTCTCAAATACTTTAAACAATAAATATCCTTATACACTAGTAGACAGATTAATCAATTCTATCTTCACAGGAGATTTTGAACTTATTAGGTTTAACACTCTTAACTATCTTGACTTTTTAAATTCTCAGCAACATAATTTAGAAGAATACAGATTACATATAGTAAATACTATTTTTTCAATAATGAGATCATTAAAAAAAGTTTTACCTGATGATATACAATCATTATTAAATGGTGATGAGTATCTTCAAAAAATAAGCAAATCCCAATATTGGTATGATATACTGGCTGTCACTGAAGATTTCTTTAGGCAATTCTTATTTTTATTCAGTGGAAATCTATCTTTATCTTCTAATTTTACTGATATGGTTGAAAAATACATAGAAGAAAACTTTGAGAAACAGATCTCATTAGATATGCTTGCAGAAATATTTCATTTTAATCCCACATACCTATCAAGAAAATTTTATCAGGATAAAGGTTACACTATAAATGATTTTCTGAATCAAAAACGAATTGACTATGCTATTTACTTATTAAAAAATTCTTCTCTTTTAGTAAAAGATATTTCAAGAAATTGTGGATTCACAAATGTATCACACTTTAATCGTAGTTTTAAAAAGGTTACAGGTAAGCAGCCTTCTCAAGTCAGACTGGAGGGAAACGTGGAAAATGGACATTAAACTGACAGATATATTAACAGAAGAGTTTCTAGAAAAATTTCAGGATTCCTTTGCTTTTGCTACAGGTTTTGGTGTTGTTTTTGTAGATTTAGACGGTAATCATATAGGAGAAGGAAGTAATTTTTCCAAATTTTGTAGTGCAATTAATAAGACAGAAGAAGGAGCTTCTTACTGTGCATTAACTAATCGGAAGGCAATAAATTTAGCTATCAAAACAAAAAAGGCCAGTATATATGTATGTCATGCAGGTCTTATAAATATAGAAATCCCTTTAACTTATGAAGGAGAATATATAGGAGCAATTACTGCCGGACAAGTTTTATGTTCAGATATGGATACCTATCCAAAAGATACAGAGTTTAAACCACTACCTTGGCTGGATACAGAAGAAGCCGCCGAATATTTCAGTAATATAAAAATACTTACCAGACAAGAAATTGAAGCTACAGCAGTATCCCTAGAAAATATAGCCAATTATATTATTCAAAATACTATGTATAACAAGCTTCAGGAAAAATTAGCAGAGGAACGACAAAAAACTTTGGAATATGAGAAAAAACAAATCGAGATGGAGCATCATCTAAAACTAGCAGAATTAGATGCACTCCAAAAACAAGTTACTCCACATTTTATTTTTAATGTAATCAGCTCTATATCTCGATTAATTTCTATGGAGGAATATTCATCTGCTTCAAATATGCTAAATTCTTTTTCACAAATGCTACGTTATAGTTTGTCAAATATACGATCAAAGATTACTTTAGAACAAGAACTCAACTATATTCAAAACTATTTAGTTATACAGAAAAATCGTTTTTCTGAAAGAATAGACTATGAAATTATGGCAGACAATGAAATACTCTCACTAATGATACCCTATTTCTCTTTGCAGCCTTTAGCAGAAAATGCTATTGAACATGGCCTTCTCCCATTGGAAAATGGTGGTAAATTGAAATTAAATTTTTCAACAACATCTTCTCTCTACTGTATTGAAATAATAGATAACGGAATTGGAATGAATGATAAAAAATTAGAAGAAGTTAAAAAGATCTTACAAATTGATAGAGATACTTGCTCAACAAATCATATAGGTCTTAAAAATTGCTATAGAAGATTTAAACTTATGTATGGTGAAAATGCAACATTTAATATAGATAGTAAACCCAATGAAGGTACAAGGATATATATTACAATCTCAAGGAACGCTGATATCATAAACTGACACTCTTATTTAAGTCTTTCTAATATAATTAGATATTGCTAAATGCATATTAATAAGGTGCAAGAATACTTATTTTTATTTCATTATCATTCATTATCAACACCTCAAAATAATTATATCAGATTTTTAATATTAATATATTATCTTTAATAATTCTAGGATAAATAGCTATACAATGATGTGAAAAAGACCCATGGATTTAATCTGTCATATCCATTGGGTCTTAGTAAACTAAATAGTATTAATCAATAAAAAATACTATTCTTTTATCTATTTAACATTATTTCTATGACTGTATCGTCAATATTTTTCATCCCTTCACCGCTAAGTTTTGCAAGATTTCTAATGCTTTTTTCTACCTGATTATCTACTATTCCATTAAAATCTTTAATTGTTATTCCTTCAATAGCTAATAAAGCAGACTGCACAGCTGTAGAAGCTGCTGTACCTAATTTTAATGCACAACTTGGTTTTGCACCATCGCATATTACACCTGCTTGATTTGCTATAATATTGTTAATTGTAGATGTTATAGCATTTTTATCTCCTAACAACCAAGCAATAGCTGCTCCTGATCCTATAGATGCAGCTATACTACACCCACATAAATTAGATAATCTTCCTATATATCTTTTTACATAAGATGTGATTATATGACTAATTGCTAACGCCTTTACTAAATCTTCATCACTTATCTTCATAATCTCTTTATATGCAGCTAAAGGCAATATAGCAGTTAATCCATTATTTCCACTTCCACTTGAACTCATAACTGGCATAGAATATCCTGACATTCTAACATCTGATGCAGCCGCAGTTAAAGCATATGCCAAATTCACAAAATCTTTTGAGATTAAACCATTTTTCATATTGCTATTATAACTATATCCTACCCCTAAGCCATGCTTTTTGTCTAATCCTTCTTTAGCTATATTCATATTCATTTCCATACCGTCTAATAAAAACTTAATATCTTCATAATCTAATTTTTCAATTTCTTCTACTATAGTATTTATCGGTAGATTATAGAAGTTTTGCTCCTCATTATCATTATTATTTTCCTTGTTTGCCCCATTTCTCTTATTCAATATTTCATTACCATCTATTGATAATAAGACAATATTATCATGTTTATCTTCTGTTATGGCAATTGAAACATGATCTTTGTTTTCTATAGTGGTCTTTATATAAACCGGCTTATTATTATCTTTATCAACCTTAACATTAATTTCGCAAGACTCTAATATTTTCTCCGAGTATTTTAATTCTTCATTCGTAATCTTCCCCAATATCTCTAATCCACATTTTGGATCTCCTATTGATGCCCCTAATGATGCAGCAATATGTAAGCCTATCTTATTGGTATTTGGTATTCCTACATCCATACCATTTTTATATATTCCTTTACTTACTTCTACTGTGATTTTTGAAATTTCTTTGGAATCATTAGGTAATATTGATACTCCATAGGCTGTATTTAATGCAACAGCTACAGGTTCAGTACATCCGATAGCAGGTTTAATTTCTCTATTTAATATTTCGATAATATGTCTTTTAATATCCATATATGTCCCCTCCTTATCTGCCTTAGCAAAGATAAAATTCATCCCTTACTTATAAGGTGTAAAGGATGAATTCCATCTTGTTATACTATTATTTCTTTGAATCCCAATATTTTTGTATATACTCTTTTGCTTTTGCTGGATCAGCCTTATGAACATTTCCAGTATCTACTAATGTACTAATTGTTGAATAAGCCTTGATCTTTAAATTATTGTATACTGCTAAGATTTGATCTTGATCTATTGCATTTAATACTGCTTTTCTTAAGTTTTCATCTGAAAACTCACTATTTCCTAGTAGATTAAAGAATGCATAGGATACTGCATTACTTGGTCTTTTTTGTAGAGTAAGCTTAGAATCTCCTTCTACTAATGGATATTTATCTTCTGGTACACTATATAATAAATGAATCTCACCACTTCTAAGTGCTGAAAGTGAGCTGTCTAGGTCTTTTATAAATTTAACTTCTACTCTATTTATTCTTGGCTCGTGTTCTGTTCCTGCCATATATCCAGGATTCTTTTCAAATACTACTTCATAGTCATTTTTGTAAAGCATAATATATGGTCCACTAACTGCAAGAGTGTTATTATATGTTGCACCCTCAGTTACAGTTGATTGATCTCCATAAGCTATATCTTTATTCTTATCATATTTTGCAACATCATAAGTATTAATTGCTTCTACTTGTTTCTTTGAAACAATACCTGCTGATTGATGTGCTAAATAATTTAATACCTGTGGGAAAGGATGAGTTGTTGTAACTTTAACTACCTGGTATTTTCCAGCTGCATTATTTACATCTTTTTTATCTGCAACAAGTTCTTTAATTTCACTTGGTAAACCTGCTTCTAGTGCAGACTTTACTGATGTTTCTTTTCCTGACTCCTTGAAGCTTTCTAATGATGCTAAGTCTGTAATAATTTCGATTTTATCCATACTTGAGTGCAAACTATAAGTTCTATGGTCTGGAACTGAATTCTTGTCCTTTGCTCTATTCATGGAAAATACAACATCTTCTGCAGCTACTAATTCTCCAGTATCTACAGCCTTTTTATCAACAACTTTAGCAAACTTTACATTATCTCTTAGTATAAAGTAATACTCTTGATTTCCTTCTTCAATAACATAATTATAAGATAGAGAACCCTTAGAGGTTACTTCATCATCGTCTGTTAAATTAACTAATCTTACATGCATATTTGTATTTATTATATTGATTGAACCGTCATTTCCCTTGATAGGGTCCATGGATGTTAATGATGATAGTGTCTGGCTCATTATAAATGGTGAAGAAGTTCTTTTACTTTGGTCTACAAAATCAATTTCTTCCCAAGGCAATGAACGAGATTTACTCAATCTAACACTATCAGCTTTTAATACATCTTTATTTATAGCTTGACTCTTAAGACTGGAATAAAGTGGAATTATATATGCATTATCCTCTACAAGAACCTTTTCAAATTCTTTATAAGTTTCTTTATATTGTTCTGGTGTTTCAGAAGCAGCTTCTTCAACTAATTTATCAAGCTCAGGATTTGATAATCCATAATCATTATAGTCTCCACCTGTTGTAAATATAGATCTTACTGCATAATCAGGGTTTCCTGTAACAGTTGTCCATCCAGAGATTGCTATATCATAGTTTCCTGCTTCCTTTTGTCCTGTAAAGCTACCATAATCAGGTTGAATATTTAGTTTAACATTGAAACCTGCCTTTGCAAGTTGATCTCTTACTATATTTACATCTTTTTCATTTGAGCTCATAGATAATATCTGAATATCTACTGGTTTAACTGATGAATCTCCAGAAGCTGCTGTATCCTGAGTGTTGTTTTTTACATCATCCTTAGTCTTTACATTACATCCTGCAACACCTAATACCATCACTAAAATTAACAGTATAGATATAAATCTTTTCATTATTCATCTCTCCTTTTATATAATTAATATCATTTCCTATTAACATCTATTATTTCCGATACCCCCTCCTTTAGTTAAAACAAAACAGAACTCATTATTTTGTCTCAAAGCATAGAGTACCATCTTGAATTTCTTTATATCTAAAACAAGCTACATGATGATCCTTTTCAACTTCATTTAAGGATGGATTCTCATTTCTGCATTGTTCTATTGCAAAAGGACACCTAGCGGCAAATCTACATCCAGGCTGTGGATTAATAGGTGAAACTATTTCTCCAGCAAGAATAATCTTTTTCTTTTTAGCCTCTATATTTATAGATGGTATTGCCGATAATAAAGCTACAGTATATGGGTGTAATGGCTGCCTAAATATTTCTTTCTTCGGAGCTTTTTCAATAAGTTGTCCTAAATACATAACACCAATATTATCAGATATATGTTTTACTACTGATAAATCATGGGAAATAAATATATAGGTTAATCCTAACTTCTGTTGAAGTTCCATTAATAAGTTTAAAATTTGAGCTTGTACAGAAACATCTAATGCAGATACTGGCTCATCACATACTATAAATGATGGATCTACAGATAAGGCCCTTGCTATAACTACTCTTTGACGTCTGCCTCCATCAAATTCATGAGGATAAAGATTATATGCCCTTTTGGATAATCCTACCTGCTCCATGAGGTATTCTACCTTTTCTCTTCTTTCCTTCTCATTCTTATATATGTTATGAAGCTTAAGTGGCTCTTCAATAATCTGTGATATAGTAAACCTAGGATTTAATGAAGCATATGGATCTTGAAAGATAATCTGCATATATTTTCTCATTTGACGCATCTCTTCATTATCAAAGGTTGTAATATCTATGCCATCATAGAGGACGCTTCCAGCAGTGGGTTCGTGAAGTCTAAGTATCACTCTCCCCAAAGTACTTTTTCCACATCCTGATTCTCCAACTATACCTAAGGTTTCGCCTTTATCTATGGTGAAACTTACATTATCAACTGCATGAAGATTTCCATTAGGTACACTAAAATATTTTTTTAAATTATTTACTTCCAGTATATGTTTCATCTTAGTTGCCCTCCCCATTTTCAAATAATGAAAAATGGCATTTATATTGATGCTCCTTGCCTTTAACCGTTGGAGCTAATTCTGCACATATATCTTGTTTGTACTTACATCTCGGATGAAATGGACATCCCGTTGGTAAATCAGCAGAGTTAGGAGCAGAGCCAGGAATCGGAATGAGCTTTTCACTATCTTCGTCTAGTTTTGGTATAGACTCAAAAAGTCCCCTAGTATATGGATGTTTAGCATTTGTATATACTTCTTTAACAGTACCTTTTTCCATTATCTCTCCTGCGTACATTATAGCTACATGGTCACAAGTTTCTGCTACAACACCTAAATCATGAGTAATGAGTATCATAGCCATATTATATTTTGATTGTAAATCACTAATAATCTTTAGTACCTGTGCCTGTATAGTAACATCTAATGCAGTAGTAGGCTCATCTGCTATTAAAAGTTGAGGATTGCATAATAACGCCATGGTTATAACTACTCTTTGCTTCATCCCACCAGAAAATTGATGTGGATAATCATTGTACCTATCCTCTTTTACTCCTACAACCTTCAATAAATCTAAAACTAATTTCTTTCCCTCCTCTTTATTTAACTTCTTATGAGTCATTACAACTTCTAAAAGTTGCTCTCCTATGGTCATAATGGGGTTAAGAGAAGTCATAGGATCTTGGAATATCATGGATATACCATTCCCTCTCATTTGCTGATTTTCTTTTTCCGTATTGTAAATTAAGTTTTTTCCTTGAAATATTATCTCTCCTTGGGTAATAATACCTGGAGGATATGGAACTAATTGCATTATTGCTAAAGCAGTAGTAGATTTACCAGCACCGGTTTCTCCAACTAGACCTAAACTTTCACCCTGTTTTAAGGATAAGTTCACACCGTTTACTGCTTTTACCGTTTCATCTTCTGTAATATAATGTACGTGAAGATCTTTTATCTCTAATATCTTATCTTTTTCCAAAATTCCCTCTCCTTTCTTACTTCAATTTAGGATCTAGTGCATCTCTTAAACCGTCGCCAAAGTAATTAAAAGATAATACAATCAATATAATCGCTAACCCCGGAAATATGGCTAAATAAGGATTAGTTTCAAGGTAGTTGCTTCCAATCTTGAGGATATTACCCCACTCTGGAATATGTGGTTCTACCCCTAATCCAAGATAGCTTAGGGAACTAGTAGAAAGTACTGCTCCACCTATTCCTAAGGTAGCTCTTATAATTATAGGTGCTAAAGAATTAGGAATTATATGCTTTAATATTATAGTAAAATCCTTTGCTCCGCAGGCCTTAGCTGCTTCCACAAATTCATTATTAGATATACTCATTACAGTAGCCCTTACGGTTCTGGCATAGGCAGGAACTGAACCTATACTTAGAGCCAAAATTAAATTAATTGTATTTGCACCAAAGGCAGCCACAATTGCGATAGCTAA
Source organism: uncultured Tissierella sp. (assembly GCF_902479755.1). NCBI lineage: Bacteria > Bacillati > Bacillota > Tissierellia > Tissierellales > Tissierellaceae > Tissierella > uncultured Tissierella sp. The sequence continues at coordinate 58,931 of NZ_CABSQO010000025.1, forward strand.
CAATATACCTGGTACTGCATATAAAATGTCTAATAATCTCATAATCACATTATCTAATTTTTTACCATAATAGCCAGATATTGCACCTAAGATTCCACCTATGATTACAGGGACTAAAGTTGCAATAGTACCAACTACTAAGGATATCCTAGCCCCAAAGACTATTCTAGTAAAAACACATCTACCATAATTATCTGTACCAAAAGGAAATTCCAATGAAGGAGATTTCAAAATAGTTTCATAGTTATTATCAATGGCAATAGAATAATCAAAGGTTAAATTACTACAAATTGATAGAGAAATAAGTAGAATTACCATAAACATTCCTAAAACTGCCATATAGTTTCTAAACAATCTTCTAAGTACGTCGATCCATTCTATAGAGATTTCCTCATCTTTTTGTCTTAATTTACTTATGATTATCAATCCCAATAAGAATGCAAATACATTCCCTGTTAAAACACTAAGGATTAGGGGGAATGCAAAGGGCAAAAGTTTTTTATCAACTACTTTTCCCTTTACAAACTTTGAAACCATTACCATGGTAAATATATAAAATATCGTAATAGCTAGTAATATTCCCATACCTAACATAAAGGTATTGGATACATATGCCTTAAATAAATTTAGTGCTGATATAAGCATAATTGTAAAAGACGTTAAAATAGCATAAATACATAAAGTATATTCTATATTTTTTTCTTTTTTAATTAAAGTAAAGCCAGCTATTGCCATAAAGAAATTACCTGTTATTGCAAAAGGTATTAAAAGATATCCTACTATTCTTGTAGATTTTTTAATATCATTAAGCTGTAATATTTCTTTTTTTATCTTCATTGTTATTAAATATTGGAATATAGCCGCTACAAGATAAATGCCTCCTACTATAATTGCTATGGAATTTATCTTTTTAGTTGAGATATCAAAACCAAATCCTAAAATAAGAAGTGCAAGGATTAGGGATATTCCCCAAGCAAAAGCTGAGTTTCTATATTCCTGAAAACTATCTAGTTTTCTTTTTTCTATTCTTTTTAAGTATTGTTTGTTTTCCAAAGTCTCCACCTCCTTCTAATATGACTTCATCTTGGACTTAATTCTTGGATCTAAAAATGAATACATAATATCAACTACAAGATTAGCCAAACTTATAATCACTGCAACATATACTACTCCTGCCAAAACTATAGGTATATCTGGAATGAATTGTTTATCCACTATGAAACTGCCAATACCATTAATATTAAATACCTTTTCCGTTACGGCAGAACCTCCAAGCATACCTCCAAATTGTAATCCTATAACAGTAACTATAGGAATCATTGCATTTCCAAGTATATGCTTAGTTATAACCTTTCCTTCACTTAAACCCTTAGCACGGGCTGTAACAATATAATCCATATTTTTTACCTCAAGCATAGAAGACCTTGTCATACGGGCTACAGTTGCAGCTAATGATGTTCCCAAAACTACACTAGGCATAATAAGTGTTTTCCAATCTCCTAGAATAAACGTAGCGGGAAGCAAATGCATCTTTATAGAAAAATTTAATATTAAAATCAATCCCATCCAAAATGTAGGTATAGACAATCCTAGGAGAGCTACTAGCATGAAGATATAATCAAAAGATGAGTATTGCTTTATTGCAGATATAATCCCTGCAGGTATTGCTATAGCAACAGCTATGATGAGGGAAGCAAATGTTAATTGCAATGTAATAGGAAACTTTCTCATAATTGCAGCTAAAACATCTTCATTTCCTACATATGACTTTCCTAGATTAAAAGTAATTAAACTTTTAAATGTATTGAATAGTTGTATATAGTATGGCTTGTCCAACCCATTAATCCTGTTAAACTCTGCAACCTGATCTGGTGTAGCTGTTTGCCCTAGAACATTTATAGCTGGGTCCATTGGAGACAGATATAGTATAGTAAATACTAGCCAAGTAACACCGAATATAACAAATATCATCATTAAAAGTCTTTCAAATATATATTTTGTATAAGGATTACTATAGATCAATATCAATACATACATGGGAAGGGATAATATTATAGATATTGCAAGAAATACCTTATTGTTAAACAATTCTACAAAAGTATTGCATAAAGTAATATTTTTGATTCCTCTTTTTTTAGCTTCAAGGACTAGCTCATCCATCAATATTTCGTTAAACTTCTTCTCTGCATTTTTATTTACTCTATTCTTAAAATCCTCTTTACTTAATTCTTTTTTAAAGAAATTTTGCTTATTCTTCAATTGCTCTTCAGTATCCTTAATAATCTTATCCTTTACACCCTCTTTTATCAGCCTATTAGCAATATCTTCTTTCAATTTTTCATATTGATTTTCTCTTCTATTACTTAAATATTTAAATAAAACAAAAGGAAGAGATAATATTCCAAATATAAACAAAAATATCTTATAAAGAGGGCGTTTATACATCTTCTCAAAAGAAACTCCCAAAGTTTTTATCACCTTTTTAACCTCCTTATTTTATTTTTTTATGTCCTCTATATCTAAAGTCATATAATCAAAGACAATTTGTTCTCCATCATTTATTACAATACAGGGTAAACCAACTCGTCCGCTTTCTCTAATATCTTTAAACTCTGGAGCATGATCTCTGTGTTTCAAAAATAGCTTTAAATTAAACAAATTTTCTGTAATATCCAGATATAAAAACTTTACTTCATTTGTAGAAAGAAACTCTTTCGCAGGTGTACATCCGGGTCAATGCTTACTTCCAAAAATAATAACTTTTTTCATTTAATATCCTCCTGTAATTTTTAATCGTTTTGTAAACTTAAATGAAAATTGAGGACTCCAACCTCTGTATGGTACAATGT